>CACYQQ010000197.1:4630-8743 GCA_902776605.1 uncultured Bacteroidales bacterium
TGACGACGCTTTGTGTGAGCAGGGTCGTAACTTCAACAATAAGATTTGGAACTCTTTCCGCCTTGTGCAGGGTTGGAGCGTAGCTGATGTTGAACAGCCAGAGGCATCGAAGAAAGCTTGCGAGTGGTTCGACGCTAAGTTGGCTCAGGTTGGCTACGAACTTCAGGAGCAATTTAAGCAGTACCGCCTCAGCGAGGCCTTGATGCTTGTTTATAAACTCTTCTGGGACGAGTTCTCTGCTTGGTATCTGGAGATTGTCAAGCCTGCTTATGGTCAGCCTATCGACCGCGTCACTTACGACAAGACCATTTCATACTTCGATACCTTGCTCAAGATGCTGCATCCATTCATGCCTTTCATCACTGAGGCTTTGTGGCAGGCTATCACCGAGCGTAAAGATGGCGAGAGCATCATGTTCGAGACCTTGCCTAAGTATGTGGCTCCATCGGCCGAGGCACAGAAGGTTGTCGCCGACTTTGAGGCCATGAAGGAGGTCATCGCCGGCATCCGTACCATCCGCGCACAGAAGCAGATGAGTCCGAAGGTGGCTGTTGAGCTCCAATGTGTAGGTGCTAATCCTGTCGAGGCTTTGAATGCCGTTGTTACGAAGTTGGCCAATACTTCTTCTATTAATATAGTAAAGGAGAAGAGTGGCATCTGTGCTTCCTTCTTGGTTGGTACGGTAGAGTTTGCTATTCCTTTGGCTGATTCTATCAATGTAGAGGAGGAGTTGAAGAAACTCGAGGCAGACTTGAAGTACAACGAAGGATTCCTCCAGAGCGTACTCAAGAAACTCAGCAATTGTCGTCGAGAACGAGAGAAAGAAGCAGGCTGATGCTGAATCGAAGATTGAGACAATCAAGCAGGCGATAGCTGCTTTGAAGGCGTAAATATTGTTATTTGCAATCTATATTTGACAAATGGCGCTCGTAAGGGCGCCATTTGTTGTATGTAAAGTAAAATTTTCCACCTAAAATTGCATTGCTTAAAAAATCTTCCTATCTTTGCACCCGCAAAACCAAAACGGGGGATTAGCTCAGCTGGCTAGAGCGCTTGCATGGCATGCAAGAGGTCATCGGTTCGATTCCGATATTCTCCACAAAAATGTTGCCGCTTTAGCTCAGTGGTAGAGCGCATCCTTGGTAAGGATGAGGTCTCGAGTTCAACTCTCGAAAGCGGCTCTTTTTTTTGCTGTATGGTGTAAAGGTAGCACGCGAGATTCTGGTTCTCTCAGTCTGGGTTCGAATCCTGGTACAGCAACGATTTCAAGCAGCAGAGTCATTTGGATTCTGTTGCTTTTTGTTTGCTTCCTATGGCGCTGCTTTCCCTTCGTGTACAGCCGCTGTGTCGGCCAAAGGTAAGGGGACTAAGGAATCGGGTCTTTGGATGCCCATTTTTGGGTAGAGCGCTTCTCCTGACATCGGGAAGACCTTGTCCATGAGTTTGCGTTTCTTGTCGGCGGCTTCTCGGGCCTTGCGGAGTTTGATTTCCTGAGGACGGATGTATTTGGCCAAGGCATTGACGTCGAAACCACCTGCCGTGCAACCATTCAGCGTGGTGTGTGTGTCCTTGTAGTAGTACCCATTCTCTCCATTATGATTGCGTCCGTTATATTTCTTCCAGTCGATATAGGGAATCGGGGTAGGAGTGAAGGGTTGCAAGTCTCGCAAATAGATTTTGAAAGCCACATATTCGCGCGTATATTTCGTTGTGTCGCGTTTTTGTTCGGGCGAGTTGGTCTTGCCTACCCATTCGTGAAGTTGTTCGACGGTGAGGTCACTGGGCTTTTTCAGTTCTGCTTCCAATGGTGGGAACGAAAACGTGGCATCCAACTCCTTTAGGAAGTCCTTGGAGATATGAATCTCCTCCTTGACATGCTTGGTGGTGTCGGCCTGGGCATGCAGGGAGAATAGGTTGATGGCCAAGAGGCTTGCTGATAGGAGTCGTTTCATTGCATCTTTCTGAAAAACGATGCAAAGGTACAGCGCGATAGCTCATGTCCCAAATTCTATAACATTATTTAATTGTATTGCAATAATTATTAACGCTTGGCGGGAGGCGTGAAAGGTATGTTAACACTTCGGCCAATAAAAAAGGTTGCTGGTACCCGACTGCAATCAATTACCAACAACCCGCACCAGAGTTTAGAAACGTATCACTATGATGCTTAAAGAAAAATCTATGTCGTAAGCACGAACCAAAGAGCGCAAGTTTCGTTCCCTTCGGCAGATGCCCTCGATTGCAAAGGTAGTCAACTTTTTTCAAGTGACCAAGCTGTTGCCCCAGTTATGATGTTTCCATCCGTTTTGTGTATTGCAAATGGCAACTCGATAAACCAAAAGCGGATATATATGGTCCGATGAAGTAAGTATTGGCGACTTTCTTCTTGGCAATTGGGAGGTAAAAGACAGGTTTTGAGTGAATTTGATAAAAAAACTAATCCATTAGTTGCAATTTATGAAAAATTTTTGTATCTTTGCCCCGTTCAAATAATTATGAAAACTGTCTGCCCATCGGGTACAGTAAAATACATCTCATTAGTCCAGATTAATTCTAAATAATCAGCCCTTGCAGTAACCGGTTTCGGTATCTTACTTTGTATCGGTTTCCAGAAGCTTACGAAACCAACTGTTGACACCCCACAGGGTACGCAACTCGAAACAGTTGACGAAATCAGTCATACAGCCAACAACGTTGAAAACGAAATCTTCGAAGAGTGGGTAGTTAAGAAGTTCGACTTCGAGCGTCCCAACCTCTCTTTGCTTGAGCACAATACCGGTGATGACCGTGAGGCTTGCAACTTGTTGATCGAGATGTCCACCGACAATGCCATTTCTTACAATGTTGCCGTCGAGTGTATCTGGCGTAAGGAGATTTCCAAGAAGGGTCTCTACTGGGCAACCGAATCGACCATCAAGAAGTATATGGCATCGGCTGACGAGGATGACGCCAAGATTTTCCTCGTATTCGGTTTGGGCGGTTCTCCTGACTCTCCAAAGTCGTTGCACATCGTTCCAATCAAGTTCGTTCACCAGCGTACCCTCTCTACCGCCGACCTTTCTAACTTCGAGAGCCAGACAACTCATGGTATCTTCGAGTACGAGGTTCCTGCACACCGCTTGGTGCTGAGATAATTGATTTCTCCCAATATGATATAAAAAGTGGGGCTGTCCAACAAGACAGTCCCACTTCTTTTTTTTGCAGTTTCGTGCGCTTTGCTTCGTCGCTCTTTCCTTCGGTTGGTTCGTCGCACCCTCCTTCGGTTGCTTCGTCGCTCTCTCCTTCGGATGGTTCGTCGTACCCTCCTTCGGTTCATTGGCCGATATTACCCTCGGAAGATGGTGTAGGCAACGTAGCCAACATAGAGCAGGAGCAGGAAGACGCCTTCCCAACGTTCCAGGACGCGTTTGGTGCTCATGAAGAACCAAAGCAGTAAGCTCAATCCAATCATGAAGAGATAGTCGAACTCGAAGCCCACTTTGGATTCGTGGATAGGGAAGATGGCCGATGAAACGCCAATGACGCACAAGATATTGAAGGTGACTGAGCCGATGATGTTGCCGACGGCCATGTCTGTTTCTCCTTTCTTGGCGGCCATGACGGAGGCAAAGAGTTCGGGCAGAGAGGTGCCCACGGCTACAATGGTGAGTCCAATCAGTCGGTCGGAGACACCCAGTTGGACGGCAATGTCGGAGGCTCCTTGCACCAACAGGTTGGCACCGAAGACCAATGCGGCAAAGGAGCCAAGCACAATCAGTATGGCTGCCCAAAGGGGTTTCTCGTTGACGGGTTCTTCCTCCTCTTCTGCTTGTTGGGTTGCCTTGCGCGAACGACGTATCTGCCATGCGGTGAAGAAGATAAGCAGAGCGAACAGGGCCATGCCAAAGAGGCGTTCGATTTCGCCGCTCATGGCGATGCCGACAAAGAGGATGATGCTCAATATCATGAACGGCAGTTCGATACGCATGGTGCTACGCGAAGTGGGGAGCGGGCAAAGCAATGCCGATGCACCCAGTATGAGGGCGATGTTGCCGATGTTGCTGCCAACGACGTTGCCGATGGCGATGCCCGGATTGTGGGCCAATGCCGCTTGGGCCGACACCAGCAGTTCGG
>CACYQQ010000198.1 GCA_902776605.1 uncultured Bacteroidales bacterium
CTGGTATTGCCGGTATCGTCCTTGCCATGGGTATTGCCGTCGATGCTAACGTGCTTATCTACGAGCGTGCCAAGGAGGAGCTCGCTGCCGGCAAGGCGCTGCCTGCTGCTGTCACCGCTGCTTACAGCAATGCCTTCTCGGCTATCTTCGATGCCAACTTGACTTCATTGCTCACCGGTATCATCCTCTACGCTTTCGGTACTGGTCCTATCCAGGGCTTCGCCTTCACCTTCATGTGGGGTATCGTTACCTCGTTCATCTCGGCTGTCTTCCTGAGCCGTATCTTCATCGAGGGTCACGTCAAGGGCTTCTTCAAGAATGTCACCTTCACGGGTGCATTCTCTGGTTTGCTCAAACCTACCCACTTCGACTTCGTCAAGGCTGGTAAGCGCAGCCAGTTGGTATATGCTGCCATCGCTGTCGTATGCGCCATCTTGATGTTCAAGCCAGGTATGGAGAAGGGTATCGACTTCACCGGTGGTCGTAACTTCGTCGTTGCTTTCCAAGATGTAAAGGAGGTCAACACCGTCAAGTTGCAGGAGAAGTTGGAGAAGAGCGCCCTCCTCAACGGTGCTTCTATCAAGGTCATCACCATCAGCAACGCCAACCAGGTTCGTGTCACCACCAACTTCGACCTGAATGCTAAGGACGACGAGGCTGCTACCACTACTTGCAAGAAGGCCATCTACGAGGCTGGCAAGGAGCTTGGTTACATCAACGTTAATTTCGATTCCTTCAACAATGAGGACTATATCCCATCTTCACAGAAGGTTGGTCCTTCCATTGCCGAGGATATCACCCGTGGCGCTATCATCTCGATCATCGTGGCTCTCATCGTGATTGCCCTCTACATCCTGCTCCGTTTCCGCAACATCGCCTTCTCTATCGGCGCTATCATCGGACTCGCTGCCAATGTATTGGTCATCCTGGGCATCTACTCCAGCTTCTGGATCTTCATGCCATTCTCTATGGAGATTGACCAGGCATTCATTGCTGCCATCCTGACCGTCATCGGTTACTCTATCAACGATATCGTGGTTGTCTTCGACCGTATCCGTGAGGTTCGTGGCCTCTATCCGAACAAGGCTTTGGCTGACGTCGTCAACGAGTCCCTCAACGCTACCATGCCACGTACGTTGAATACCTCACTCTCTACTCTCTTGGTTCTTTTGGTTATCTTCTTCTTCGGCGGTGCCTCTATCCAGAGCTTCATCTTCGCTATGTTGCTCGGCGTCGTTGTTGACCCATTGACCACTATCTTCCTTGCCGTTCCAACCGCCTTCGGTTTCATGACCCGCAAGGATGCCAAGAAGGCCTAAACATCGTCTAAACGATAGTTTATATAATAATGAGGAGCTGCGCATTTGCGTGGCTCCTCATTATTATTTAATAGTGTAGAGAGTAAAGAGTAATTTTAATAGTGTAGAGAGTAAAGAGTAATGAGTAAAGTAGTTACTATCGGCGGCTCCCACTCGTCCCATATTTTCCATAGTCACTATAGTTCCTATATTTCCTATAGTATCTATAGTATCTATCACCCTTAACCTTTAACCTTTAACCCTTAACCGTTGTCCGTTAACCCTTTCCCTCCCCTGCGGGGAGGTCAGGAGGGGGGGGGGCTTAGGTCCGTAGGCTCTTAAAAAAAAAGTCCAGTACCACGCGGCACTGGACTGTGAGATAATATACACGCTGCTTCGATAAAAGACAATGTGTTGCGATAATTGAGATTATGTTTTATTTCATTGGCATTCTGTTTCGAGGATGCGCTTGATGACCGTCTCGGCCGAGAACTCGCGGTTCTGTGCCTCGGGGATGACCAGAGAACGAGGTCCTTCGATGACGTCGTCGGTCACGATCATGTTACGGCGCACCGGCAGGCAGTGCATGAAGTGCGCGTCGTTGGTCACTGCCATGTGGCGGGCATCGACGGTCCAACTGCGCCAATCGAATCCTGGATAGAGGTCGGGGAAGTCCTTTTCGAGGTTCTTGCCATAGTGGGCATCCTCGAAGCAGCTCCAGTTCTTGGCATAGACGAAGTCGGCGCCCTCCAGGGCCTTCATCTGGTCATATTCGATAGTGGCGCCCTCCGTGAATCGGGGGTCCAGCTCATAGCCATGAGGCTGCGTGACAACCACTTCGTAGCCAGCAGCGACGGCGAATTGAGCAAAACTGTTCGGCACGGCCTGAGGCAGGCGGCCAGGGTGAGGAGCCCAGGTCATGACCACCTTCGGACGGGCTTTCTCCTTGTGTTCCTCGATAGTGATGAGGTCAGCAAAAGCCTGCAGAGGGTGACCCGTGGCGCACTCCATGCTGAAGACGGGTTTGCCCGAATATTTGATGAACTGCGAGAGAATCATCTCCTCGTAGTCGTCTTTCTTGCTTTCGAAACGAGCAAAGGAACGGACGCCGATGATGTCGGCATAGCAGCCCATGACGGGAATGGCCTCCAAGAGGTGTTCGGCCTTGTCGCCATCCATGACGACACCACGCTCGGTCTCCAACTTCCATGCACCGGCATTGACATCCAGCACGATGGTGTTCATGCCCAAGTTCTGAGCCGCCTTCTGGGTCGAGAGGCGAGTACGCAGCGAGTTGTTGAAGAAGATGAGCAGAGCCGTCTTGTTCTTACCTAAGTGCTGATAGTCAAAGGGGTGTTTCTTCACCTCGATGGCTTCACGCAGGGCGGCTTGCAAGTCGCCTAAATCCTTCACGTTAGTGTAGTAGCGCATATCGTTTCTTTAAGTTTTGTTTTCTGTTGGCAAAGATAACGAAATCTTGCTAATTATCAAACTTTTTGCGATTTATTTCTACTTTTGTCCGATATTTTGCGCAAACGTTTTTCTTTTTGTTATCCGCGCATGTTGTTCTCCGCGCATGTTGGTTGTCAGGTCGAGAATATCGAGCATGCCCGTTCCCCTCTGTTCCCCTTATGACCTACCGCTCATCCTCTTATGATCCTATATTCAGCCGGGCATCAGCAAACTCGCAGCACCTGTTCAGGTACCCCGCAGCTCCCCTGATTTTAGGGACCTATGGGGTACCTGAGACGTTCCTCAGACTCTCCTCATGCCGTGCTGGATATAGGATGAGCGGTACGACGAGGGTGGAGGGAAGTCTTCTCTTCCTGTCGGCAGTCCTGTGCAAAACGATTTGATAGGATCTTGCTCTTAATCAATGGTGCCGAAAATTGCAATGTTTTGCTCTTTCCTTGTATGCGGGGTGAAAAGAGCTGGGGTTATTGTGCTGTGATGATGCATTAAAACGACTTAATCGTTTGATTTCCAGTATGCTATAGCAATTAGTATAGGAGGGAATAAAAAGACCCCCTCAATCCTCCCTCAGCTAAAGCTTCGTCTTCTCGCGGAGGGTTATCAACCCTCCTAATTTGCTGCGAGGACCTGCATAGGGGGAGGATTTGCCCTGCACATATAGATTGTAAGTAAATGAAAATGAGGAATATACCGCATTTCAATTGCTTTGTATGGTTTTCAAGCTTAGTGAAGCTTATTTTCGTGTAGTTTCGTGTGTTTCGTGGTTATAACTTATCGTAAGTTATTGATTTTCATAGTACCATAGCAAAGTATAGCAAAAAGTATAGCAGTCGAAAGTTTGGAGGATGTGCGGGAAGTCACTACCTTTGCGCCAACTTTCAGCGACGGAGGTGGCGGATCGAGAAGGCCAATCGGGAAGCCGCGTCTGTCGGGCGAGAAAGGAAATGTATTTATTCACCCGTCAATGCTTGTGTGAGTAGAGTGGAACTTGAAAATTTGACTACTTAATATGGGCATTGACTTAAAACAAGAAAAAATTATGACTGACAATTCAAAGAAAGAGACTTGGCGCTGGGTGTTGAACCTCATCGTATCTGTATTGACTGCTCTGGCTGCCGCCTTGGGAACTAACTCGTGTGTGCAGTATCAGCAGGGTGATTCCGCCTCGGAGATGGTGTCTGCTTCGACTGCTTCACAGCCTCCCGTGAATGACACTTTTGTAGGGATAGTGTGTTAAAAAGTGTTTAATATGTGCCAAATATTGCATAATATTGTAAAATAGTGTTAAATATATGGTACTATGCAATACAAGGTACTTAAATTATGCATACCTTTGCATCGTCGAAAGAGAGAGCGAAGATTTTGTTAGCCAGTGTACTTCATAATGTAGTACAGTAGTTAATGGGAGTTATCGCTTCGCTTAGGAAGTTAACAGAAGTTATCGGACGATACTTAATCGTCGTCACACGTTGGCTAAGCAAATGGCAGAAAGATTCATTTGTCCGTTAACTCCCAGTAACTACAGTTAACTCCTATTAACTCCCATGATGAATATAGGCTACCGAATTTATTTGCCCTCTTCTATTCCCCGACAATGCAAAGGTATGAATATAGATAATGCTAAATCACAAATGCGGAAAGGTATGCTGGAATATTGCATCTTGCTTATCCTGCGACATGCACCGGCCTACGCTACCGATATCATTCAGCAACTCGAAGAGGCGCACCTCATCGTTGTGGAGGGAACCCTCTATCCGCTGCTCATCCGCCTCAAGGTCGCAGTTCCTGGAACAGTTGGACGCCGCCTGGAATGAACTGAGCAACACCGTGAATATTCTGAATAAGGTTTAACGGTTAGGGTTTAAGGGTTAACGTTTAACGTTTAGGGTTTAACGGTTAGGGTTAAGGGTTAAAGAGTTATTGAACATGGGTTAAGGGTTAGATCCCACCCTACTTACTAATACAAAGACAATGAAAAAGAACATCAACATCAATCTGTGTGGCGTCATCTATGCCATCGACGAGGATGCCTGTCAGCTCCTGGAGCAGTATCTGGACAACATCAAGTCCTACTTCAGCCGCCAGGAGGGTGGTGAGGAGATTGCCGACGACATCGAGCACCGCATCGCCGAACTCTTCTGGGAAAAGAAGCAGCAGGGCGTCGAGGCTATTGACGTTATGACCGTCAAGACGATACTGAAGCAGATAGGTAATCCCGAGCAGATGACCGATGACGAGAAGAAAGCAGACACGGAGTCGGCTCCGGAATCGGACACCTCGACCTCCACCAGCGAGGAGAAGAAGGCATCGGGCGAAACGCGTTCGAGCGGCATCTATGGAAAACAGGAGACCAAAGGTCCTGCCCCCAAGAAACGCCTGTTCCGCGACACGCGCGACAAGAAATTGGGCGGCGTGCTGAGTGGCCTGGCTGCCTATTTGGGCATGAACGACCCCTTGGCTTTGCGCATCATCTATGTCGTGTTGACCCTCTTCCTGGCACCGACCTTCGGCAGTTTGCATTGGGCATTCTCGCATATCCCTTTCGTCCATGTACCACATTTCCTGTTCTTTAATATCTTTATTGTCATCTACGTCTTCGCTTGGATACTCATTCCTGAAGCCAAGACCGCCGAGGACCGATTGATGATGAAGGGGAAGGCCATCACACCGGAGACCATCAAGGAGGAGGTCATCGAGGACGAAGAGCTAAAAAAAAAAGTAGTCAGTCCAAGAAGTGACGAGACGAGCAGTCGAGGTTGTGCCGATGGTTGTCTGTCGGTGTTCGCCTTCCTGGTCAAGGCGTTCCTGTTCTTCATTCTGGCTATCGTCTTCCTGTCGTTCGTCTTTGCCCTGCTGGTGGCACTCTTCGCCACGACGTTTGCCACCGATTTGCCGTGGGTGGCCGAGTTGGAGGGACTCTCCTTCGGCATTAAGATGCTGGCCGTGGTGATTGTCCTTTCTATCTTGGGCATCCCGCTTTATATCCTGTATCGGATGGTGTTCTGCAAAGAGAAGATGAAGAGTGGAGCCCTGTTGCTGCTCTTGCTGCTCTGGTTGGCTGCCTGCTTTGCTCCCGTCCCGTTGCTGAGGCATTGCGCCCAGGAGATGGATCTCGACAACGTGCCTGGTTGGCACTTCAATTCCCAGAACGGGAACGATTTCTCCCGATTCCTGTGGAATATGGGGGACTGGAGGGTGGAAGGACACCATACAGAGACCTTCACCGAGCCCGATGGTACGGTAGTTACTGTACGTCACAACACTATCACGACAAGAGACGGCAAAGAGGTGCGAATCGACACCATCCGCACGTCAGCAGACTTGGTGCCCGAGTTGGGCGAGGGGGAGGATTTTACCGACGGCGCCTCGCAGGACGACTAAGAGCGATGCTTGAACAATAGAATTCACATAGGTCACGCAAAGTGGCCACTCACCTATTCCTTGAATAGACATTTTCTACAAAAACAATAAAAAACAGGACTGCAAAAACATTTTGTTAGAGAGGGGTATGACCTACCCCTCTTTCTCTTTAGTTTTGTTGGCAATTTGTTTCCAAGGTGTTACAAATTTTTATCAGGCATAAAACTATTCTATCGGAGAGGTGGAATAAGTAGGTGGAAAATCTTACTTATAGGGGAAATATGGGGTGTAAACGCATTTTTTTGAAAAAAATATTTGCGGGAAAAGTAAAAAAGTCGTACCTTTGCAGTGCAATTCTAAATAAAGAGTTGTGCCCAAATGTCTCTATAAAAATATTTAAACAAGACTTAAGTAAAGGTCGTCAGTTTTAGTTAGTAGTATTAGTGGTTGGATCAGCGCTTTGTGAAAAGCGCTGATTGCTTTTTAAACAAGCAATACGCCTGTAGGGAAGATATTCCTACAGGCGTTATTGTTGAATAATGTCAGTATAGTGTGTTCTTGGTCTTTATTCGGGAAACTTGACATCGCTCGCGGATATGGTTGGTCTTTTCTGGAACCTGTGTCCGATAGCGGGAAGGATGAACAGCAAGAAAAAACTCAGAGAGGAAATCCAGAAAAGTTCCGGTAGTTCGATGTCGTCGAAGATCATGCCGTTGACCGCTGCTATTGCAGAGAGAGTTGCTCCCATGGTGGCTAATCTGTCTTTCCGCGGGTCAGATACGAAAAGAATGTAGATGCTGTTGCTCAGGATACACAGGCACAGACTGATGGACCAGATTTCTTCACCGCTGATGTAGTAGTCGAAGATGTTGAATACCCACGTGAAGAGTTGAATCTGGTACAGGATAAGGGCCAACTTGTCGTAGTATCTGGCATGTGGATTGACTGCATAAATTTCGTTTCGGGGTGTCGCTAACGTGGTACACAATACTGGAATAGTGATTTGGTAGGCTATCATTAATAATATTGCACCCTCGATTTCAAAACTTTCCAGCGCTGCTGCCAGAGCCATACAGAGGCATCCTGTGATGCCTATGGTCAATAGAAGTTTGTGGTCGGTAGTAGCGTTCTTTCCTTTTGCTGTTTGCTTGCTCATATTCATAAAGATTGATTTTGACGGTGCAAAAGTATGATTTTTTTCCGTAGAGACAAAGAAAAACCGTTTACAATAGTTTACAAGAGTCTGAAAAGAGGAAAAAAACGGCCACTATAGACTAATGCTATTTGCCCTTGATTCCATTTTTTTTTCATTGTCGAGACAATACGAAAGTGATTGATTTTCATAGCACCATAGCAAAGTATAGCAAAAAGTATAGCAGTCGAAAATTTGTAGGACGTGACGGAAAGCATTATCTTTGCGCCACGTTCTTTGACATATTGATATATTCTTGCTGTTTGGTTAGAGCACGAATTATTTTTTGAGAGAAAGCGAAACTTCCGAAAACAACGAAAAATCTACGTTTCAAAGGTTTTATTAAGATGAATTTCGCATTTTTCGAGTTTTTCGTGTTCAAAAGAATATTATTTTGCGTTGTTCTTTTAACTGTACAGGTCGGATAAATTTAGACGGAGCGAATGAATTCGTCAAAGTCCTTGGCCGTTCCCTCTTTTTGGAAGAGTTTGCTGTAGAGGCGAGTTCGGGTCAAGGAGATACTTGCCTTGGTCTTGTTGGTCAGTTTTACCGTGAATTCAACAT
>CACYQQ010000199.1 GCA_902776605.1 uncultured Bacteroidales bacterium
CAACCAGAACGACGACAAGATTATCAACGACCAGGATAAAGTCGTCTTGGGTAGCGCCACTCCCGACCTCTTCGGTTCGCTCTTCACCAGTGTGGAGTACAAAGGCTTCGCCCTCGACCTCACTTTCGGTTATAGCTTTGGCAATGAGGCATATAATGCCGTCCGTCGCATCTCGGAGTCCTCTTCCGACTTCGCCAATCAGTCCAAGTCCGTGACCCGTCGTTGGCAGAACGAAGGTGACATCACCAAGATGCCACGTGCCAACTATGGCGACGTCATTGGCAACAACGACATGAGCGACCGCTTCATCGAGGATGCCTCTTATATCAAGCTTCGCGACGTCACCTTCTCCTACTCTTGGGACAAGCCTCTTTGGAACCTCTTCCAGAGTGGCACCATCTTCGTGAGCGGACAGAACTTGCTCTGTATCACCGACTACCTCGGCATGGATCCAGAGTTCGCCTATAGCAATTCTGCCGCTATGATGGGTGTCGATTATGGCAAAGTTGCTTTGCCTAAGAGCGTGAAGATTGGCTTCAACCTGAAGTTCTAAAGAAGAGTTAGGAAATATGAATTAAGAAATAAGAGTTAATTCTGCCAACCTATGAAAAAATATATCATTTGCAGTCTTTTCTTGTCGATGACGCTTGCGTCTTGCGATGACTTTTTCAGCCCCGAGACAGAGGATGCACTGAGTAGCGACGACTACTTGTCTTCGCTCACCCAGATGGCGAACGGTTATCTCGGTGTCCTGACCTCCATGCAGACGGTCGGTGACAAGGAGATCTACCTTACCGATACACGTGGCGATATGTTGGAGCCAACGGAACAATGCATCGCTCCACTCATTGCCCTCTACAATTATGTCGATGACCTTTCGGGTAATGCCTATGCCGATCCTGCTGGTTATTACGACGTTATCATCGCTTGCAACGACTATCTCTACAAGATGCAGGAGTTCCGTGCCAAGTATCCCGAACTGGTGGACGAGACCGACTATTTCCCAGGTCTCTATGCCTCCGCCATCCGCGTCAAGGCATGGGCCTATATGACTCTCGCCGAGATTTACGGTCAGGCGCTTTGGTTCGACGACCCCATCCACGCCAGCAAGGATGCGAACGACACCAATGTCTTCACCTTGATGCAGACGCAGGAGATTGTGCAGAAGTGTATCTCCATGCTCAATACCGACGTCACCTTGGACAACAAGATGACCATCAGCCCCAAGGAGAAGTTCTCTTGGATCTCTTGGGTCGATGTGGAACATGTCACAGCCGTGGCTCAGTCCTCTTACCGTTATTGGGATATGATGACCCCCGACTTCGAACCCCTCATGGGTAAGTTGCAACTGTGGAATGCCGCTTGCCTGCAACGCGATGGCCATATCTCCGAGGCCAATGCTGCTTACGAGGCTGTACTCGACAACCTGCTTCCTTATCTCCAGAAGTACTGGGCGCAGTACAGTCACTATTGGAAGCGTTGTCCAACCACCCCAGGTCACCTCTCTGCTTTCTGGAACAATGCCACTCCTTATCAGGAGGAGGTCGTCAGTGCTATCATTTACGACTACACCAAGAACCAGACCAACAAGTTGTTGTATCATTTCTCGAACGAGTACCCCAACAAGTATCTGCTCCGTTCCAACGAGGCCTGTCGTGAGCGTTATACCGACCCTACCTTCAACCCCTCTATGGGTGAGGGCGACAAGCGTCTCGGCTTGACTACCAAGGAGGTCAATGGTCAGTGGTGCATCTCGAAGTATCGCCCCAATGCCAATGTCCGTGCCAATGCTTATCAGGATGACGTGCATATCTACACCTTCCGTTGCTCCGAACTCTTCCTCTGGATAGCCGAGGCATTGAACCACTTGGGTCGCTACGAAGCCATGAACCGTGTCATCAACACCGGTTTTGCTGCTACCGACTATGATATGCTCATGCACCTTCAGAACGAGGAATGGGACGAAGTGTCGGAAGCTAACCAGAAGGAATTCAAGGGCTTCGATAGTTATTGGGCTATTCCTTCTTCGGTCGATAAGTATGGCACCTATACCGGTTTCCGTGGTTGCCTCGACAACCTCCTTCCTGTCGATGTCTGGACCGAGGAGGGTCACACTGCCGAGGAGGCACAACGCCACAACGATGACCTTTTGGCCAAGGAGTGGACGTTGGAGTTCCCTGCCGAGGGCAAGACCTATCCGAACCTGATTCGTTTCGCCGAACGTTACAACGACCCTGCCATCGTCTCGGACATCGTCACTCTCAAGTATGGTGACAAGGCCAGCACCATTGCTGCCAAGATTCAGGGCACCAACCTGAATGGCACCAAGGGTTACTATGTGCCTTGGAAATTGAAATAAAACAAACAAAGAACGCGGATGACGCGGATTGAATGGATTTGAACAGATATAGACTTTTGGTCAACTCGTCTGTAGGTAAATCACATTTGATCTGTTTCATCCGCGTAATTGAATATATAAACCAAAAATCCTTAAACATGAAGAAAATCTTTATCGCGATGAGCCTTTTCTCTGTCCTCTTTACCGGAGTGAAGGCCGCCGACGATGGTTATCGTCGCACTTGGGACTTCACCAAAGGGTGGAGTGCCGCCACTATTGAGAAGTTGGCCGCCAATTCCGACGTCTGGGAGCCACAAGGAGACCCCCTCAATGGTTATCAGAACAATCCTACAGCAATGACTGCCAACGAGACTCCTTGGGTCATGGTGGATGGTGTGAAAGAGCCTATTGCCGAGTTGGTCGGTATGACCATCAATAGCAATTTGGCCAAGGCCAAGCACTGCCAGATTGTTACCGGTTTCAATGGCGTTCCCGATACTCCTTGCTTCTGGATGAACGGTAAGGGCGATGCCGTAACTGTGACTGTCCCTGCGGGCGAGAATGTCCGTTTCGGTTACACCCCTCACGGTGCTAACGACCGTGGTTACAAGTGCAGCGCCGGTTTTGCCGATGCCAATGGTGCCACCCAGTTCACCTGCCCAAGTCTGGACAATACGAAAATCTATGAGGTTGAGTTGATTAACAGCAATGCCGAGGAGTCGAAACTCACCTTGACCACCGTCAATGGCGGTTCACATATCTATTATATCATCATCGGTGAGGGCGACGAGGAGCAGCAGATTGATCCTAAGACCTATAACGTGGCCTACGTGTATGATGCCTCTTACAATGGTGCCAAGGATGCCAATAAGAATCCTATTGGCTATGCAGCCAATGGCGGTCTGACGGATGGCGATCCTCTCTACACCTCGTTGGAAGACAACTTCACCATGACTCCGCTCGATGTCAATTCCGCCGAAATCAAGGCTCTGTCTTCTACCGATTTCAACGACTCGTTGATGAAGTTCGACGTCGTTATCCTGAATGAGGCTATCAGCAGCAGCAACACCTATGCCAAGGGCATGTTGGACATCATCAACAAGGTGCCTATGGTCAACCTCAAGTCGTTCATGTACAAGAGTGGCGTCTGGAGCATGGGTGCAGGTGTCAATCCTTCTGCCAAGGCCGTTTCCGTCAAGGTCGGTGAGGACTTCTTGGATCACCCACTCTTTGCGGATGTGAACATCGACGAGGAGGGTAACATCGTTCTCTTCAACAGCAGTGAAGTGGCTGGCGGCAACCTCGTTCAGGGTTACACCACTACGGCAGGTTCGCTCTTCGAGGGCGACGACGTGCTTGCCACCGTTGCCAACGGCGAAGAGGCTGTCAATGCCATCCACGTACACTCAACGCGCAATCAGTATATCCTCCTGCCATTGTCGTCCGACAATCTTTTGGTGGGCGGCGACTGGAACGTCTCTGACGATGCTCAGAAGCTGATTGTCAATGCAGTAAAGGTGGTAGCTCCCACCAAGACCAAGGTCACTCCAGTGGTTACGCCAACCATCACGCAGCTCTATGGTGACGGCATCACCTCGGTTGTCCTTGCTTGCGGCAACAAGGCTGCCAAGATCTACTACACCTTGGACGGCACCGACCCAACCATTGCCAGCACCCTCTACACCGACACCTTCACCATCACCACCGAGGGCGTCGAGGTCAAGGCTATCGCTGTTGCCCAGGGTTACGAGGACTCCGAGATTGCCTCTGCCACCATCCAGGTCAAGACTCAGACCGCTGTTCCTCACTTGGCTTCGGCCGATTCGGAGGGCTTCACCACCATCACCATCTCTGCTTCCGAGGGTGACAGCATCTACTTCAACTTCTTCGGCGGCACCGACAAGGCTACGTCTCAGCACTACACCGAACCTATCGTATTGACCGAGCCAGCCACCCTTACCGCCTTTGCCATTGGCGAGGGCCGACTTCCTTCGGTAGCCGTCACCCGTACCTACAGCGTAGGTGGCATTCCTGCTGTCAAGGATACCATTGCTCACTTTACTGCCAACGAGAATGACTGGTTCACCAATGTCAAGCTCTACAACAGCGAGATGGTCGAGCAGGAGTTGCCTACCAGCAACTGGGCTGCCAAGACAGCTTACTACTTCGGTAAGAGTGCCT
>CACYQQ010000200.1 GCA_902776605.1 uncultured Bacteroidales bacterium
ACCCTCTTCCCCTCTTGGGCAAAGAGGTCGGCCAGATAGGCTCGTTTCGTATTGTTCACTGCCTCGTAGTCTATCTGCACAGCGGCATTCAGTTCCTGCCGACGCGCCTCATACGATGCAGCCTTCTCTTTATCCTTCAATGCGGGCAACAGCCTCAGGTCAATATATTGAGGATGAAGGGCATAAATAGAGATAGAGTTATAGGGATAGGAGTCAGTCCACGTGTGGTTGATGGTGGTGTCGTTAATAGGCAATATCTGGAGCACATGCATCCCCACCGAGGCGGTCCAACCCACCAAGGTCTTGAGGTCGCCGAAGTCACCGACACCGAAACTGCCCTCACTGCGCAACGAGAAGACCGGCACGGCCACGCCTGCCAGGCGGTGCATATCTTGCCAACGGTCCACCACGAGTGACGACGCGCGCACCTTGCTGGCTGTGACGAAGTGGGGCATGGTGCAACGCTCCTCGCGAATACACTTTCCATCACGCCATACGCCATACCGGTAGAGCAACGGCACGTCGGTGGCCGACAGTTCCAAATCGATGGTTCCTTGCCAAGTATGGCCATCTGTTGTGGTCAACAGGAACGGCGCATCGGTACTGTTGCCGAAATGGATACCGAGCGACTCCCCCCATTGTGTATAGTAATCAATTTGAAAGGTAGTTTTCATGCTAAGGTTTTAGAATAAAATTTGCCAATGGCAAAAATAGCATATTTTGGTGAATATACCAAGAATTTGCGACTATTTTATGCACCGCGTTTGTGAATTTGAAAAAAAAAGGCTATCTTCGCGACAAAATTAATATAGAAACTATAAAATAAATAGTCACTATAACAATCATTAATCCATAACTCCCATGAAGGTTCTTCTGCTCGGTAGCGGCGGCCGCGAATGCGCCATTGCCTGGAAATTGGCACAAAGTCCCAAGTGTAACCAACTCTTTATCGCTCCTGGCAATGCCGGTACGTCGGCCTACGGTCAGAACGTGCCCATCAAAGTCAACGAGTTCGACAAGATTGCCCTTTTCAGCAAGGAGCAGAAGATTGACATGATTGTCGTCGGTCCCGAAGACCCATTGGTCAACGGTATCGCCGACTTTTTTGCTGCCCTGCCCGACGCTCCCAAGGTGATTGGTCCCTCCAAGGCGGCTGCCCAACTGGAAGGCAGCAAGGACTTCGCCAAGGGTTTCATGAGCCGTCACGGCATCCCCACCGCCCGTTATCAGAGTTTCACTGCCGCCCAGTACGACGACGCCTGCCGTTTCCTGGAGACCTTACAGGCTCCTTACGTGCTCAAGGCCGACGGTCTGGCTGCTGGCAAAGGTGTGCTCATCATTGCCGAAGAGGAAGGTAACCCCAAGAGTGCCTTGACCCGCGCCAAGGAGGAACTGAAAGAGATGCTGAACGGTATGTTCGGCGCTGCTTCGGCCACCGTGGTCATCGAGGAATTTATGTCGGGCATCGAGTGCTCGGTCTTTGTCCTGACCGACGGCGAGGGCCATTACAAGATCCTCCCTGTGGCCAAGGACTACAAGCGCATCGGCGAGGGCGACACGGGTCCCAACACCGGTGGCATGGGCAACTGCTCTCCTGTCCCCTTTGCCGACGACGTGTTCATGCAGAAGGTGGAGGAACGCATCGTCAAACCTACCATTGCCGGTCTCAAGGCCGACAACCTCAAGTATAAGGGCTTTATCTTCCTGGGTCTGATCCGCATGGACCGCGACATCCAGCAATATCATGCCGGTGACCCCATGGTCATCGAATACAATGTCCGTATGGGCGACCCTGAGACGGAAGTGGTCATGCCGCGCATCCAGAGCGACCTCCTCGACCTCCTCGAAGGTGTGGCCGACGGCACGCTCGACCAGAAGACGCTCGTCGAAGACCCCCGCACCGCTGTCACCGTTGTCTTGGTCAGTGGCGGTTACCCGGGTGCCTACGAGAAGGGCAAGGTGATGTCGGGTCTCGACCATCCGCTCTTCACGCAGGGTGTCGTCGCTCCTGCCGAGAATGCCGAGAAGAGCATCCTCTTCCATGCCGGTACTGCCCTCAATGCGCAGGGCGAGACCGTCACCGCTGGTGGTCGCGTCATCTGTGTCACCTCCTACGGCAACGACCGCAACGAGGCTTTAGCTCAATCTATGCGCGGTGCCGAACTCATCCAGTTCGACGGCAAATACTACCGCCACGACATCGGCCAGGATTTGAATAAGTTTTAACCCAAGATTCGCAAGCCCCTTTACTTGCGAATCTTGAGAGGAGTTAATGGGAGTTAAAAGGAGTTATCGCTTCGCTCAGGTAGTTAACAGACGAATGAAAAATAGTGAAATTGAAAGTTGAAAATTGAAAAAACTCCGAGTTTTCAGATTATTCCGATTATTCTGAGTTTTCCGATTACTCCGATTGCTCCCAAGCTCCTTAGCGCCGAAGGCCATTAGCGTGCGAAGCACCTTTAGCGGCTCAAAGAGCCCATTAGCCCCAATAATAACCTCTTAGCTCTGTTAGCGCCGAAGGCCATTAGCGTGAACGAAGTGAACTTTTAGCGGCGCAACCGCGCCTTTTAGCCATACCTTGCCTCCAGTGCTATCGTCCGTTAACTCCACAGCCGCAGGCTGTTAACTCCCATTAACTCCAGTTAACTCCATCAATTATCTCCACCATGCTTTTCCTCCTGCTCAGCATCCTCGTCATCGTCGCCCAAGGGCTCTTGGGCATGGCCGACTGGTGGACGCTGAGCAGTAATTGGCTTCTGGCAGGTCTAATCAATTTCCTGCTGGCAGCACTCTTCACCAACCAGCATCTCATCAGCTTCAACAACCGTCGTTACCTCATCTATAGTTGGGTGGTGATGGCCTCCATCCTGAACCTCTCTGCCATCTGTCTGGAGAGCGACGTGGAACAAGGAAAGCAGCAGCTGCTCGTCATCGGCTTTGCCAGTATGCTGGCGCTGTCGTTCACCTGTTGGCAACAGAAGGACATCCCCGCCAAATCGTTGCTCTTGGGCATCATCATCGCCATCTTGACGTTATTCTACATCCCGTCGCTGTTGTGGATAGTGTGGCTCATCATCATCCTTTCGCTGCTGCTGTGCTACTCCACGCACAACCTCTACTGCCTCCTTTCGGGCATCGTCATGGGCGTCTGGGCACTCTATTGCCTAGTGTTCCTCTTCCTGGGTGAAGAAGAGGCCGATGCCTACCTCTTGGGCTTTGTCAATCAATGGAGTGACTTAACCTACGACCTGCCCACCTTCCTCTACGAGGGACATACCCGTTGGATCTTCCCGCTCTTCCTGTTGGCCACTATTGCAGTCTTCCTCTTCATCAACTTGATGCAGAGCAGTATGAACAGCCTCCGCGAGCGTTCCATCTACTCCTCCATCGGTTGGATTACCGTACCTTTGTTGCTACTCCTCCCGACCGACTGGGCGCTCTATCTCTCCCTCAGTGCTGTTCTCCTGTCGATTCATATCCTTCTCAGTCTCTGCAACGAACACAGTCTCTCGTCTCTGCGAGGCTACAACCTCCTCGTCTCCCTCTTCCTTCTCCTGGGAGCCGGCGAACCGCTTCTCTCCCTCCTGATCGACTACATCCAGACCATCGACTTCTCTCCAGTCTATTCGTGGTGGCCGTGGCAATAGTAGAGAGAGTAAAGAGTAATGAGTAAAGAGTAATGTAGTTACCTACAGCGGTCACTATAATGCTCACCCCATGATAAGCAAACTCCTTTTCTGTTTTATTATTCTTGGAAAAAACGTTCCGCAGGACCTTTCCTGCGGAACTTCTTATTTCAGTCTGTCAAAGAACAGGCAAAAGCGACAAGTTGAGGCTAATGGGCGCGGTTGCGCCGCTAAAAGTTCACTTCGTTCACACTAATGGCCTACGGCGCTAAGGAGCTCGGGAGTAATCGGAGTAGTCGGAGTAATCGGAAAACTCAGAATAAGCGGAATAATCTGAAAACTCGGAGTTTTTTCAATTTTCAACTTTCAATTTTCATTCGTCCGTTAACTCCCTGAGCGAAGCGATAACTCCTTTTAACTCCCGTTAACTCCCTCAAGACCTTATAACCTTACAACCTCAATCATCCCATATCCCCGCTGCCAGTGTTCTGACCGCCCATGCGGACATTGCCCTCCTCGTCTATGAGGTGAACGATGTAAGCGAAGAGGCCGCTCATCTTGGTCTGCGACTTGTAGGCCTTATAGACCTTCTGGTAGAGTTCGCTGCCCTTGGGCTGAGCGCCACTGGGCTTGTTGGCTGCCAACCAGGCAGAGGCGTTGCCGACACGTTGGCCGAACTTGATGCGGGCGTTGTTCACTGCCTCCGAGTCCGCGTGGTAATTCGGATTCAAGAGGGTGCCGGTATAGACCTTGCCGGTCTGCTTGTCGGTACGGTAGTAGATGTTGCTCTGACGGTTTGCCTTACCAGACATAGTTGCGATAGTT
>CACYQQ010000201.1 GCA_902776605.1 uncultured Bacteroidales bacterium
AGTTGAGTAGTTCTTGTGTTTTATAGCGAAGTGCTATTGGAGAACGTCAATGAATGTATGTTTATGAGAGAAACCCTCCTCCCCTTAGGGAGGGGAGGAAGGGATAGAGGTTACTGCTTCTTCTCTTTCTTGTCAGCACGCGCTTCGACGACATTGATGACATAGTCGCCCAACTTCTCGCACTCGTTGACGATGTCCATGTAGTAGATACCTGTCTGGTAGCTGTAGAGGCCATTGTCGATGTCTTCGAGGTTGAGGTTCTTCAGTCGGTCGCGGAAGGCGTTGAGTTCGTTCTCCTTGTTGAAAGATGCCATCACGTTGGTCTCTGTGTTGGCTTTCAGTACCTGCGACATAGCGGTGAGCGCCTCATCGGACATTTTCATAATCTGCTCGATGTGACGGTATTGGTCGGCCGTGAAGTCCTCCTTGGGTTGATTCTGTCGCTTGTGGTTGAGCGAGACAGCAATCTTGTAGCAGCTGTCGCCAATGCTCTCAATCTCGCTTACCTCACGGAGCATGGCGCGAATCTTGAGCTTGGTTTCGGAACTCAGACGGCCGTCCGATACGTTGTTCAGGTAGTTGGCTATCTCCAACTCCATGTTGTCGCTGATGCCCTCATATTTCTCGATGCGGGCATAGAGTTTGGCAAAGTCCTTGATGCCTTCGGTGTGGAGCAATTCCTGCACCAATCCAAACATGCGCTGGGTACGTTCGGCATAGTGGTTCAACTCCTTGCGAGCCTCCATGATAGAGAGCTCGGCGGTGGAGAGGATACCACCCGTGATGAACTTGAGGCGGAAGTCCTCGTCCTCGTCGCCCTTGGCCGAGAAGGCACGCTTGACGAATGTCTCGATAGGTTTGATGAACCAAATGAGGATCAATACGTTGCAGACGTTGAAGGCGGTGTGGAAGGTAGGCAGCACGTAGTTCAACAAGTGAGCATTCTCCTGTGCGTATGTGACGTCGGTCGAAGCAACCACGGCATCGTAGCCTACCAAGCTACATACGGTATTGACGAAGAACTTGAAGATGCACAGTACCCAGATGACGCCGAAGACGTTGAACACCAAGTGTGCCAAGGCGGCGCTTCGTGCTTGCGAGTTACCAGTCATGGCGGCGATGTTCGAGGTGATGGTGGTACCGATGTTCTCACCCATGACCAAGGCAATGCCTTGATAGATAGGCAATACGCCTTGTGAACAAAGCATCATGGTGATGGCCATCACAGCGGCCGAACTCTGTACGGCCATGGTCAGGATGCCGCCCAAGAGGAGGAACAGCAACGTGGACCAAATACCCCACTTGCCTGTGGCGGCAAAGAAGTCCAACACATCCTGGTTGTGACCTAAGTCCATATCAACGGCATTGGTACGCAAGGTGGCCAGACCGAGGAGGAGGAAACAGAGGCCAAAGACAAATTCTCCGGCGCTCTTTTTGCCACTGCTTCGGGAGTATATCAAGATGATACCCAAAACGAAGGTGGGATAAACCAAGTCACCCATGTTGAAGTTGTTGGCCGCACCCATGATCCAAGCGGTGAGGGTGGTACCAATATTGGCGCCCATGATGACCGAGATGGCTTGTGCCAACGACAACAATCCTGCGTTGACGAAGCTGACCGTCATGACGGTGGTGGCGGTAGAACTCTGTACGGCAGCGGTGACGAATGCACCTGTCAGCAATCCGGTGAAACGGTTGGTGGTCATGGCACCCAGCACGTGACGTAACTGAGGTCCAGCCATCTTCTGGAGACCTTCGGACATGACTTTCATACCATACATCAGTAGGGCCAACGAGCCGAAAAGCTTTAAAATCATTACAATACTCATGGGAGATATGGTTTTTATTGGTGAGGTATTACGATGTTATCTATTTTTTCGCCTGTCACGGCGTCGAAGCCCTGCATCCAGAGGGTGTCGCGCTTGACGGTGATGAGTTGGTAGTATCGGCTACCTGAATGAATGGCCGAGAACCGCTCGGTAGGGCGAATCCTATAGTTCTTGGGTGAACAATGGCTGACGGTGTAGAGGGGAGGATTCTGACAGATTTCTCCCTCCATCGGCTGTTCGGACGAGGTGCATCGGGCATAGGCATGTTCGTGTCCTTGCATGACCAGATCCACTTTGTTCTCTTCCAGCAGGTCGCTGAAGGTCCAACGCACCAGGATATTGTTGTTCTTGCGCTTCACCGAGTAGATAGGGTGATGTCCGACGACTACCTTGTGCCGGGCAGTACTTTGGTTCAATTTCTCCTTCAACCAACTATGTTGTTGCCGCAGGAAGGGCCATTCGCGGTTGGTGTCTAACAGGTAGAAGTCGGTATTGTGGTAGCGCAGGGCAAAGAGGTGGTTGTCATCCTCGCGCTCGGCCATGCCCTTCAGAAAGTAGGGGAAGACCAAGCTGTTGCGGCGTTCACACTTTCGGACGAGGTACTTGAGGTACTCGTGGTTGCCCAATATCATCAAGACGGGCATAGTGGTGCAGACGCTGTCCATGCTGGCAAACGTCTCGGCCCAATATTTGTCCATCGGACGTTCCGTGAGGTCACCACCAAAGACGACGAACTCCGTTTCTGGATGGTCGGTTATGGCTTTGCGAATCAGTTGGTTGGCAATGCCTCCGACCGTGTCCTGTACGTCACCCAGAAAGAGGAATGTGAAGGCCGAATCTTCTGGTGCCTGGGTTGTGAATTGATACCACTCGGTACGTTGTCCCTGACTCTCGACGGCATAGCGGTAGGTACGACGTGGCAACAGTTCGGTCAATTCGGCACGATAGTAGGCACCGATGCCGGCACGTGAACGGAACACTTCTCCGAAGGCTGGGACACGAAGGGTATCGGTCGAGGTGGTGTCACACACCAGGAGTTGTGCCTGTGGGTCCACCACCGTGTCGCCCATCCATGAGACGTAGCGCGAGAGTTCCCCGTGGTCGCCGAAGGTGAGCAGCACGCGTTGCGGTTCGGCGCTGATGACGTAGGCTGGTTCTGGCGAATTGCCGAACCACACCTTCCAACGGCTCTTAATCCAAATGCTCAAGAAGAAGAGAGCCATCAGGCTAATAAATAAATATATTCTTCTTTTCAGAGTCATTCTGCGATGAGTTGGTTGTGGTTCATGCGGTACATGTATTGCTGGATGATGCTCTTGAGTCGCAGGGCATATTCCTCAGGTTCCTGTCCCTTCAAGTCATTCTGCATCAAGCGGTCCTCCTTGTAGCGGTAGGCATGGGTGACCTCTTTGCCATCGAATTGGAGCAGCCAGTCGCCCTGTATGTATTCATACCAGCCGCTACTGGGCAGGTAGTGTACGGCATATTGGTCGGCCAGGTCGGTGTGCAAGGCATCCTGTCCGAAAGCCACGAAGGGTCGGTCATAACCCAACAGGTTCAAGACGGTCGGCATGATGTCTATCTGGCTCATGATGTGGGTCGAGTCGATGCCTGCGCCGCATACCTCCGAAAGTGAAGGCGAGTACAATACGATAGGCACCCTGTAATGTCCTAAGTCGGTCTTGTATTCTGGTTCAACGGTAGCGCTGGCATGGTCGGCGGTGATGACAAAGAGGGTGTTCTCGAACCAAGGTTGTTGCTTGGCCTTCTCGAAGAAGAGGCGGATGGCGTTGTCCGAATACTGTATAGAACTGAACAACGGCGGGTCGGTAACCGGGAATCGCTCTTTGTATCGTTCCGGCATGGCAAAAGGCGGATGCGACGAGGCGGTGAAGACCGAGGTCATGAAGGGTTGCTCCATCTCCGACATCTTGTCACAATAGAACTGGAGGAACTCCTCGTCCCAGATAGCCCAAGTGCCGTCAAAGTCGGCATCTCCATGATAGCGAGGGTCTTGGTTGTATTCCGTTCGGCCGAAATATTTCTGGAAACCGGTGGCATTGGCAAAGGCCTGAAAGCCCATCGACCCGTTTTCGGCTCCATGGAAGAAGGCGGAATGATATCCTTTGTGACGCGACAATTCTCCTGCCAATCCCGAAAGGTTATTGAGCGATGCGGGGGTGAGGAAGAACGGTTCTACAAATGACGGGATGGACGAGAGGGTAGAGGGCATACCGTCAATGCTCTTGCGTCCGTTGGAGAAACTCCACGAGAATGACTTTCCGACATGTGCCAACGAATCGATGAAAGGCATATACCCTAAGGCGTAGGCCTGCGAACCGAAACTCTCCATGATGAGCACCACCACGTTCTTGGGGGTGAACACCGCTGAGTCGGCGGGTTGATGCACGGGCGAATAAAGTGCTTGGGCTTCAGAATCTGCCAGATAGTGGCAATCTACGAAAGGCTTCTTTCCGATAGAACGGAACACGCAGAAGGGGGTGTTTAATACGATGCCTGCGTCGATGGCATTATCGACATATTGGTTGGCGTTGGAC
>CACYQQ010000202.1 GCA_902776605.1 uncultured Bacteroidales bacterium
ATCAATTTGTATGGTTGTTTTTGGTACTACAAATATACGAATTATTTCGCTATTCTCCAAATTTTCAAGCAATTATATTTTCGTCGAACTCACGTTAATCATACCTGCCGTTTTCTGTATCTTGATCTGTTATCTGACGAGGAAAGAGGTGAGACGGTTCAAAGATTACCACAAAGTAAAAAGAAGCTTGTTGTTGGATATTATTGACCTCTTACCCAGCGAGAGCGGACATTCATATAGGATGTCCATTCAATCATTCTCAGGTTTGATGTCCTTCTTAATCTTTCTTTTTGTTGTTAGCTATGTTGACCATCTCCACGACACACCCGCAGATTTACACTCCAGCCACAGCGACTACTTCGAATTGCTGATTATTGGCCTCTCCCTCTTGGTCGGGTGCACCATCCTATTCTTAATCGGCTATAACGCCGGCATCTTGACCGACGAGAGCATGAAGAAAGATGAACAGGAAGACAAGGAGTCATGGAAAAACATGGGCCTCGTTCTCTTGGTAATCGTCCTCCTCCCCTTTTACCTTCTGAAAAGTTGCTTCACTTCCAAACAGGGCGACAAGAAAAGCAAGAAGAAAAAGGCATAAAGAGCCGTAAGCACAACAGAAATCTTTTTTTCCATTCCGAGCACGTCCCCCTGCCGTCGCGCTCTTGAAACAGTCAAATTTTGGTCCATATTTGGTCTCGATTCGGTGATGGATTTCTGTCGATTCCACCTTGCGCCAATCGATACCCAATCGATACCCGATCGATACCCAACCCATACCGCGATAGACGATGAAGGGTGGGACGAAACGGGAGGAATAGATAAATCAAACGGTCACCGACAATCGCTGTCGGTGACCGTTGATTATAAATTAAGTTAGAAATGGGTTATTGTGCAGCATTTTTCAACTTCCACTTAGAAGACAAAAAAGAGGCACAGGTACCTGATTTCAAGAATTAAAGTTCAAATACAAAGAAAAATAGACATTTCCCATCAATAAGTTTGTACATTTCATATTTTCTCATTACCTTTGTACCTTGAGAAAGAATGGTCCCCTTTATGTCGAAGAGGGTCATACGTTCCAACGAAAAAATACACTCGAAAAACTACATCTTTGCCTATGACACCAGAAGAAAAGGCAAGAATCAAGATTGACCAGATGTTCGAAGAGGCAGGCTGGCAAGTGGTGGACCGAGACTTCTACTCGCCCACCATCACGGCTGCGGCCATTCGCGAAGGTCTTTTGAAAGGTAATCACGAAGCCGACTATTTCCTGTTCATCAACGGGAAGGCTGTCGGCGTGCTCGAAGCCAAACGGAAAGAGGTGGATGTGACCTCTGCCGCAGTTTGTGACCAAGCGCAACTCTATGCCCGAGGTGTTCCAGATTGCTATATGGCTTATTCTCGCCCTCTGCCAATCATCTACCAGTCTAACGGCGAAACTACTTACTTTCGGGATTTTCGAGTGGCCGATTCCGACCTGATTGAACTGAATCGCATCCACACGCCCAAGGAGATTGTCAAGATGCTTGGCGTCGAGGACTCTTTTGCTGGATTGCCAGCACTTTCTAAAAAGGGGCTGAGAGACTGTCAATATGAAGCTATCTCCAAGTTGGAACAGAGTTTCCACACTGGACAGAACCGAGCCTTGATCGTTCTTGCCACGGGTTCAGGCAAGACCTATACCGCCTGTCTGGCCGCCTATCGCTTGTTGGCATTCACCCCCATGAAGCGCATCCTCTTTCTGGTGGACCGAAACAACCTCGGCAAACAGGCAGAAGGAGAATTTGGCATGTTCCGATTGACCGAGAATGGCGACCCATTCAACACGATTTATACTGTCAACCGTTTGAAGTCGGCCAAAGTTCCGTCCGACAGCAATGTGGCCATCTCGACCATACAACGACTGTTCTCGCTCCTTACGGGACAGGAAATCGTGGACAATGACGACGATGATGAAGATACGACTACGGGTGAAGTACAACTGACAGGGAACATGATGTTGCCGCCCGATTTCTTTGACCTGATTATCATCGACGAGTGCCACCGTTCTATCTATGGCAACTGGAAGAAAGTTCTGGAATACTTCAATACCGCGAAGTTGATTGGTTTGACGGCTACTCCTGTTCCTGAGACCAAGGCCTTCTTCAATAACAATCTCGTCGTCAACTACACCTTGGAACAGTCCATCGTAGATGGCGTCAATGTGGATGCCCGTATCTATCGCATCAAGACAGAAGCGACAGAAAATGGTGGTGCCATACTGAAGGGGGACAAACTACGCCGCGAAACTCGCTATACGGGCAAGGTGGAAACGGTTCGCAATGAGGAGACCAAGAACTACACCAAGGAGGAGTTGAACCGCAGCGTCATCAACCCTGCGCAAATCAAACTGGTGCTGGAAACCTACCGCGATGCCGTCTATACGGAGATGTTCACCGACCCACAACGTGAGCCGAACATGGACTATCTTCCCAAGACGCTTATCTTTGCCTTGAACGAGATTCATGCCAATAACATTGTGCGTATCGCCAAGGAGGTCTTCGGCCGAACGGATGACAAATTCGTTCAGAAGATAACCTATTCCGCAGGTGACAGCAACGAGTTGATACGACAGTTCCGTAATGACAAGGAGTTCCGCATTGCGGTAACTTGTACGCTTGTGGCAACAGGCACGGATGTCAAACCGCTTGAAGTTCTGATATTCATGCGCGATGTAGCCTCCGAACCCCTGTATATCCAGATGAAAGGTCGTGGCGTGCGCACCATTGGCGATGATCAGTTACGCAATGTCACCCCGAATGCCTTTAGTAAGGATTGCTTCTTCCTGGTAGATGCCGTGGGCGTGACAGAAAGCGCAAAAACCATAACGAGCCCAAGTGAAGGCGAACCGGCACAGACAATCACGCTCAAACGCCTTTTGGAGCTATTGGCTCATGGCAACGTCAACGATGACTACCTACGCATGATAGCTGCCCGACTCGCCCGAATCCACAATAAATGTAACGACAAGCAACGCGACGAGTTCCTGAAGTTGGCCTTTAGCGGAATGCAGGGAATCTCTGCCGCCATCTTCGATGCTTTGGAGAAGAACCAGCTGCCCCCATACAATAGTATTGATGACCCGAATCTGGAACGCAAGGGACTGGTGGCTCCGTTGACCCACCATCCTGAGGCCCGACAATATCTGCTCATTCTTGCAGCGGGGTTCATTGAGACGTTGATTCCTGGAGAAGACCAACTTATCTCCAAGGGCTTCTCCGAAGAGGAGGCGAAAGAGGTGACGTCGGCTTTCGAGAAGTATTGCAACGAACATCAAGACGAGATTGAGGCTCTGCGCATGATTTACAATAACAACGGAGAGCCGCTTACATACGCAATGCTGAAGGATTTGGAGAACAAACTGAAACTTGCCAATAACAAGTTCCAGACTTCGCGTCTGTGGAACTGCTACACGATAGTCAATCCTCAGTCTGTCAAGAAGCATAGCACCAAGGAGGAGAAGGAGGCCCTGACGAATATCATTCAGTTGGTCCGCTTTGCCAGCCATCAGATTGAGACACTTGAGAGTCTGTATCCATCTGCGCAGCAACGCTTTAATCTCTGGTACGGACAGGTGCAACGTCTTGTAACCGAATCGCAGATAACCATCATCCGACAAATCGTCGATTATATTGCGTCCAATGGGGCATGCTCCATCAAGGACATCATTGACGACGACAAGACGCGTGCAGCACAACTCATCCAAGCCTTTGGCGGTAAGTCGCAGGCTGACGAAGCCCTTGCTTCCTTGTCGAAATTCTTATTATATCGTAAAACAGCATAACATAATATGGCAACAAATAAAGAAACATCACTCACAAAGAAAGTGTGGACGCTGGCCACCACTCTGGCAGGTCAGGGTATCGGCTTTACAGATTATATCACCCAGCTCACTTATCTCCTCTTCCTGAAGATGGACGATGAGAATGTTGAGACCTTTGGCGAGGACTCTGCTATTCCAGAAGGCTACCGTTGGAAAGACCTCATTGAACTGGATGGTCTTGAACTTATCAGCCAATATGAGGAGACACTAAAGAAACTGTCAGAGGAGGATAACCTCATTGGCACTATCTTTGTGAAGGCACAGAATAAGATTGACAAGCCTGTCTATCTTCGCAAGGTTATCACGCTGATTGACGAAGAGCAATGGTTAGTGATGGACGGAGATGTCAAGGGAGCCATCTATGAGAGCATCCTCGAAAAGAACGGTCAGGACAAGAAGAGCGGTGCGGGACAGTACTTCACACCACGTTCACTCATTCAGGCAATGGTTGACGTAACTCGCCCTCAGATTGGAGAAACAGTATGTGACCCAGCTTGTGG
>CACYQQ010000203.1 GCA_902776605.1 uncultured Bacteroidales bacterium
ACTATGTGTCGTACCGTCTCATTGAGCCCTCTTATGTGGCCTACGAAGATCTCGATATCATACAGCGCAACCTCACTTGCTTCGAGGAGAGCATCATTGCCAGCAACCATGTCGGCAAGCGTCAGGAGAAGTGCATCAACTGCCACTCGTACCAGAACTACCACACTCAGAATATGCTTTATCATGTGCGTGGCGCTGGTGGTGGCACCCGCCTTTTCTACAAGGGCCAGTCGCGGCTCATGACTGCCCTGCGGCGTGACGGCATGATGTCCAATCCTGTCTATCCTGCCTGGCACCCGACGTTGCCGCTCATCGCTTTCTCCACCAACCTGACGGGCCAGTTCTTTCACACTCAGAGCATTGCCAAAGTCGAAGTGCAGGATAAGGCCAGTGCCCTGGTGCTCTACGATGTGGAACGCGACACGATGTACCAGTTGCCCCATTCGCCGGAGCGTTATGACAATTTCCCGACTTGGTCGCCCGATGGTCGTCGTCTCTATTATACTTCGGCCCTCTACGTGCCGCGCGATACGTCTGTTCGTATTGACCGCGATATGGCCAACCACTATCAAGAGGTGCAATACAATCTCTACTACCGTGACTTTGACCCCGACCGTCTCACTTTTGGCGAGGAACATCTCCTGCGTGACCTTCAAGCCGAGGATCAAAGTGCCTCGTTGCCTCGTGTCAGTCCCGACGGCAAGTCGCTCATCTATGCTTCCGGCAAGTTCGGTTGCTTCCATGTCTGGCATCCCGATGCCGACATCCGTCTGCTGCACCTCGACTCTCTTTTCGCGGGTCGTCCCGACTCCCTGGTGCTCGATAAACTCTTGCCGCTCAACAGTGTCCGTGCCGAGAGTTACCCCTCTTGGAGCAGCAATGGCCGATGGATTATCTTCGTCTCCCGACGTGCCGATGGTAACTACAGCCGCGTCTATCTGGCTTACTACGATGCTGAGGGCCAAGTGCATAAGCCTTTCGCCCTCCCGCAGTCCGACCCCGAGCATGACCGCCTCCTGCTGAGAAGCTACAACCGACCAGAGACGATGGTGGAGCCGGTAAGGAGAGAGTAAAGAGTAGAGGGTAAAGAGTAATGTAGTTACTATCAGCTGCTCCCATTTACCCCATTCTCCCCCGATATCCTCTAAAATTATTAACCTCCATACCGATAACTTATAATTCCTAAAATCTATATTTTGTATAATATGAAAGCATTTTTCAAATCTCCCTCCCTCTTAGGGAGGGTTGGGAAGAGTCCCCTTTTATTCCTTTTCCTTTTCTTCCAATCGCTGATGTTGTCAGCGCAAGTGACTTTTCCCGTCGACAAGAACTTGTCGTTACCCCCGGAACGGGAAATCCAGAAAGAGGTGAATGGCAAGTTTGAAACTATAGGCAAGACCAGAAGCATCTGGAAGAAGGAAAGTCCGTGGTGTGTCAATCATCTGAAGTCTATCTATCAAAGCACGCGGAGAGACATCAAGTGCTATTCCTATAGTTTTAAGGGCGACTCTTTGGCTTTGGTGGATAAAGATGTCATGTTCAAGTTCTTCGTCAAGGCATTTGCAGAACATCGTCCAATCGTTCTCTCGCCCGATATGGTCTGGATGATGATAGGTCAGGGGTTCTCGCATTATGTGAACGAGAACTCGGAGGCAATGCGAGAACTTTTGGTTTCGCATCAAGGTAAAATGACTCTTTCTGTAAGGACAAACGAGAATATGCTGAACTCGAATGCCAACTGGGAGCCCGTTTTGAGTGAATTCTTCGATGATATTCTTGAGACTAGTAAAGACGATGTCGCACACCTCGTTACTGCCGATTTCTCTACTACAGGTAGGGTGGAGCGTATGGCGTCCCAGATGTTGCTGATGGATGTGATGAAAGCATACTACGAGTATGAGGTGATTACTCTAGTATGTGGTATTCCATCAGTAACCTTAGAGGGCACTCCCGAGGACTGGAAGAAGGTCCTGAAAAAGACGCAACAATTGAAAAAATATGGCCTTGATTGGTGGGTTAACGACTTGACCCCGATACTCAAAGAGTTTGTCGATGCCTCCAAGGGTAAGGTCAATACTCGCTTTTGGCAAGATATGGTGATGAAATTGCACCCAAACCAACTGACAACAGCAAGAAGAAGCTGTGGTCCTGGTACCCAACGGGGAATGACTACAAAGGTGGATGGATGGTTCTTGAAGTTCTTCCCATTCAATCAAGATGGCCGTACTCCGTCAAGTGTTCCGCATAATTACGATAAGATGCTCCCAGAGATGGTGAGAGTGCCATTCAAGTATGAAATTATCGGAGTAGTCGGAGCAGAGACTTATCCTATGGAGTTCTGGGCTGGCTTCGTAGGAGTCAAGGAGGACGCAACTACCTATGCCTTACGTCCTAAGATAGGGTGGATGGTCATGGAAGCAGAACCCAGTGACGAAGAGACCCTGAAGTTGGCACGTATGGATTGGCCGCAGATAAAAGATGTTGACGAAATCCCCGATGTGGCTCGACGCATAGGAGCTGTTGACCAATTGAACATAACGTTCAAGGACAGCATTCATGTGCCCGATTGGATAGACAACATCAAGGCAGAAACCCTCATATTGGAGGGCAAGTACAACGAATCCACTCTCCGCCGTTTGCGTCAACTCTTGCCTGACAGGGAGATAGATACGACTATCCCTAAACAAATAGATATCAGTTTCCCATTAAGTGTTTTGAATAAAAGAGCGAAAGAAGGATACTATAGAGAGAGTAGAGGCTTAAGGGTAATGTAGTTACAATCAGTTGTTCCCATTTACCCCATTCTCCCCCGATATCCTCTAAAATTATTAACCTCCATACCGATAACTTATAATTCCTAAAATCTATGAGGAGATTATTTCTTTTGATTATCTTGCAGATGGCGATGCTTTCTGCCTCCGTGTATGCCTATGAGGATTTGAAACTCAATTACATACCGACAAATGATTCAGTCAAGTGGTGCCATTTGACCCCTCAGGGAGATATTGTCTTGTGCGGTACGAAATATGGTGAAGACAGTATCAAGATATATTTTCACCGCGTCTCAGATGGCCAGTTGTTGGGTGTATCGGCACCGTTTTCTACCAATTGTTTATTTGCGCGATTCGCCGATTGTTTCGTTGTTCGTCATGTGGGTGCCATGGAGGGCATAGATTACCAGACAGGCAAATCTCTCTGGATTTTGGGCAACGCCCTTGATGTATCCGAGAAACAACTCCGTAGTTGGAAAAACTGGCCTCAGGACGGCACTTTTGTGCATCCTTTACAACAGAATGATACCTTATTCATTTGTCTGTGTACGGATTATAAGAAAGGAGACTCTACGAAGGAAGTTTTGGATCATGTAGGCAAAAATACGAAATGTATCTGTTATTCGGCCAAGACAGGTCAAACTCTTTTGGAAAAGCCGTTTAATAGCAATAACTTTATAGAGTTCCTTGGCATGGTAGATGGTTCCAGGTACTTTTGTCGGAACAATAAATTTGCTTATCGCAATTACGGTATGCTTGACCTTTCTACAGGTGATTATTATTCACAGACAGGACCAATTTTTGACCATCAGATTTTCATTAACTTCCAATACCTCGCAGGACGTTCCTTTCTGGTCGAAATGGGTGCTTTGAAATGCTTTGATTCGGATTTGAATGTCCTATGGAAGGCTTCTTTGCCCAAGTTTAAGATGTCAGGCTGCCGTTTGTATGCATTGGGCGATACGTTGGTCATGGTCAATTATGGAGCTAAAAGAGTCTCCATGAACTCGTTAGTCCCTTTTGGCAAACCTTTTGTAGCCGCATTTGATATGAATAGCGGAAAACGCTTGTTTCTTCAACAACTCTCCAAGTCGAAAGAATGCTTCTATAGAGTAGACGTTTCTTCCAAGAAGGTGTCCGTCTTGTCGGGCCGCCACATGGTCAATGTCTATCTTTCCGATGGTCACAAGGAGCACATGCAATGGAAACCCGTTCCCCATGGAGAGCCGTTGGTTCTTTCTCATAATGAGTTCTTCAACATCAATGCTGGGCGCAATTTCTTTGTGCGACTGGGCCAAGGTTTCGATTGTGTTGTAGATAGTGATGTGAATGCCTATCGTTATTTCGCTGACTCTGAACCCAAACAGATTGCCACCCATGCCTCGCTCTACTCCATACGGCGTACTTTGGAGAATGGCAATCTCTGTATTCAGGGTGGTGCCGACGATGGCGATTGTTGGATTATTACTCCCGAGGGAAAGGCTCTCTACCATATTCCAGAGCTAGGAAACATCCTTATTTGTGAGAAGAATACCCTTCTTTTCACCTCGTATGAGAGGAAAGTCGGATACTTTTGTTTCTAAGAGAGT
>CACYQQ010000204.1 GCA_902776605.1 uncultured Bacteroidales bacterium
AGATAGTCGGCGTTGGACTTGACCCATTGAAGTGCCAAGGCGGCGGACTCCTTCATCACGTCACCGAGGTTACCGGTGAGGGTCAACTTCTCCCCCTTACCTTTGCAGAGAGCCGACTCCACCATCAAGATAGTGCCGCCCACCGAGGTCCACGCCAAACCAGTGACGACACCGGCATAGTCGTTACCCTCGTACTTATCGGGGTCATAATCAGGCATTCCCAAGTAATCCTTGAGGTCTTCGGGACGGAGGCGAGCAGGGATAGTCTCGTCGTTGGCCACCTTCCAAGCCACCTTGCGCATCACTTTGGCAAGACGCTTGTCCAAGAGGCGGACGCCACTCTCGCGAGTATATCGGTCGATGATGGCCTCCATGGTGTTGCGAGGGATGGAGAACTTCACTTTCTCCAAACCGTGCTCGGCTTTCTGCTTGGGCAGGAGGTGACGTTCGCCAATCTCGACTTTCTCTTCGAGGATATAACCCGACAAGTCGATGATCTCCAAACGGTCGCGCAAAGGAGGTGCGATGGTACCGAGGTCGTTGGCCGTGGCAATGAAGAGCACCTTCGAGAGGTCATAATCGACGTCCAAGTAATTGTCGTGGAAAGAGGCATTCTGCTCAGGGTCAAGCACTTCGAGCAAGGCGGAAGCAGGGTCTCCCTTGAAGTCGCCCGAGATCTTGTCTATCTCGTCGAGCACGAAGACAGGGTTGTCGGAACCCGCTTTGAGCAATCCCGACACGATGCGTCCCGGCATGGCACCAATGTAGGTACGACGGTGACCACGAATCTCGGCTTCGTCGTGCAGACCGCCCAACGAGATACGTACATACTTACGTTTCAAGGCCTTGGCGATGCTGCGACCCAAACTGGTCTTACCTACACCTGGAGGGCCAAACAGACAGAGGATAGGCGACTTCATGTCGCCACGCATCTTGAGCACAGCGAGGTGTTCGAGGATACGTTCCTTCACCTTCTCCAATCCGTAGTGATCTTGGTCGAGCACTTTCTGAGCACGTTTGAGGTCGTGATTATCCTCGGTCAATTCGCCCCAAGGGAGATCGACCATCGTCTGCAAGTAAGTATATTGGATGGAGTAGTCAGGACTCTGCTCCTGCATACGCTGTAACTTGTTGACTTCCTTGCGGAAAGTCTCTTGGACAGCCTCACTCCAGTGCTTCTCGTTGGCACGTTGGAGGAGCTTATCGACATCGTTCTGTTGTCCTTCGCCCAACGCCTCCTGAATGGTGTGAATCTGGGTATGGAGATAGGCCTGACGCTGTTGCTCATTGATATTGGCTTGCGTCTGCTCGTGCAACTGACTCTTGAGTCGGGCAAACTGCAACTCCTGATTGATGATGCTGGAGAGGTGCATGGCACGTTCGTACATGTCGGTCAACTCCAACAACGCCTGACGACGCTTGACCGCCATCGGGAAAATAGAACACAGGAAATTGATCAGGAAAGCATTGTCCTTGAAGTTCTGGATGGCGAAGCCCACCTCACCAGGCAAGTTGCTGTCTATCAACTTGGCAAACTGCTTCAAGTCCTCTTTGATATTGCTCATCAGGGCACGCAACTGCTGGTCGCCCTTGATGAGAGGAGCCTCCTCCATGATATGTACGGAGGCCGTGATAATGGGGTTGAGTTGCAACACCTTTTCGATGCGGAACAACTTTCGGCCCTGCAAGAAGACGTTGTAGGTACCGTCGGGCATCTCCAGACACTTCATAACCTCGGCCACACATCCTACGCGATAGAGATCGGCCTCGGTGGGTTCATCGACAGAGGCATTGATCTGTGCCACCAAACCTACATAACGCTTGTTCTTATCGGCCTCCTTCGCTACGCGGATGGAGAACTCTCGTCCCAAAACGACGGGCATGGTCATGTTGGGGAAGAGCACCAAGTCGCGAGTAGCAATGAGTGGTAATTCCTCTTCATCCATCTGCTCCTTGTCGAAAACCGGCTCAGGAGCACTTTCTGAGTAGAGCGGCAACACGGCCGACCCTTCTACACGCTGGTCATTCAGACCTTCAAATTCTAATTTTATCTTGTTCATATATCTCAGTTTTCACTGTTCTTCAAGCATCGCAAGACAAGCTTGCTGTGCTTGAAAGGAGTTAACTGGAGTGAATGGTAGTTATCGCTTCGCTCTGGTAGTTAACCGACATTACTAAATAATTGAATCATTTACAGCAATCGTCCGTTATCTCCCTATAACTCCAGTTAACTCCCAATAACTCCAATAATCCATTGAATCACAACGTCCTCTTCGGATAGAGGTCTTCCCACCAGGTAGGATCGTCCTTCAAGCAACGGGCAAACCAAGCCATGGTGACGTTGTGCCACAGACGACGGCGGTTGGGTTTGCGGATGCCGTGGTTCTCGCCCTTGATGCTCACCATCGCTACATCCTTGCCCAACAACTTGAGGGCGGTGTACATCTGCACGGAGTTGTTGTAAGGCACATTGGTATCGTCGGTACCATGCAGGAAGAGCATGGACGACTTGATCTTGTCGGCATTGTAGATGGGCGAATGATCGACATACAGGTCCTTACGGGTCCAAGGATAGGAATTGGCCATCGAGACCTCGCTGTAGTTGTATCCCCAATAGCCATAGCCCCAATAGGTGGTATGGTCGCTGATACCGGCGTGGCTCACGGCACAACAGAAGATGTCGGTCACGGTCTGCAGGTACTGGGTCATGAAGCCACCGTACGAGGCGCCGATACAACCTAACTTCTTGCGGTTCACGAAACTATGGGTATCACAGAAGGTGGTGGTAGCCTCTATGATGTCCCGAGCAGGGTCCTCGCCAGCTGTATTGACGTGACGGGCGGCCCACTCCTGGCCATAACCGGTAGCGCCACTGGGGTTAACTACCAGAACGACATAACCTTGTGCTGCCCAGATGGTCCAAGGATAAGGGAATTCGAAGTTCCTCATCGTGCCCGAACAACCGCCATAGTAATAGACAATCATGGGGTACTGGGCATTGGCATCGAAATTGTTGGGCAAGTAATAACGGCAATGGACGTCGTCGCCGATGCTGTTCTTGCAAACCCATGCCTCGGCACCCGAGATCTCGACGTCGGCATAGAGTTTGGCGTTCAAGTCCTCCAACACCTTAGCTGGCTTAACCTTCTTCCCTACCTCCATGGTAAAGAGTTCCCAGCTACGGTTGTTGCTCTCGCCCGAAAAGGCCAATAGCGGTTGACGCGAAGCCAACGAGAATCGGCCAACGCACTCAGCTGGTTGTTGGAGCATCTGAATCTTAACGGTCTTAGGATCAAGCTGGAAGAGGCTGCAAGAGTCGCCTTTCTCGGCTGTAAAATAGATCTTATTATCTACGCCACTCCACAGAGCGGTGGCAACCATGCCATCGAAATCTTTGGTCAAAGGTTCGATTTTCTTGTCGGCCAAGGTCATCACATAGAGTTGCTCATCCACCATCGAGGGGGTCATTCCCTGGGGTACGACATTGCCGATACCACCCAGACACTCGGGAGAACCCTTGATGAGCACCTTCTGACCATCGGGCGAATAACTGATCTGAGAGACAAAACCATCGCGGTTGACCAACGTATCCATCTGCAACGTCTCCAAGTCGAGTTCGTAGAAACTGGTCACCGAGGTTGGACGCTCTGTGAGACGCGACTCCGACTTCTGCAACAGCACTTTCTTGCCATCGAAACGGATATCGCTCAACCAATGTCCATTATAACCAAAAGTGAGCTGCTGCTTGAGACCCGTCTTGATATCATAGACCGAAAGGTAGCTTCGGTCGCGCCAACGGGGCTGGCGGTCGTCGGGATGCAGGAAGATGAATGCCTCGCTATTCTCCTCCATCGGTCCATCCTGGTTCTCGGTCAACAAGAGTCGGTCCTCGGTGGGGAAAACCGAGAAATAGTCGCAAGGCAAATCCTTCACCCACACCTCTTCGGCCAGAGTTTCGGGGTCGATGACCACCATGAGGCTCTTGTCATTGACGTGACGAATCTGGTAGAATTTGTCGGTGACGGGCAACCAATGTGAGTTCTGCGTCAACTTCAACTTTCGGCCGGTCTGTCGGTTCCAGAGGTAGAAATCGTGGTCGGTCCAATCCTGACGGGCCAGGCTCTCGCACACGATAATCCACTTGCCGCTGGGCGACACGTCCAACGAGGAGTAATTCTTGGACAACTGCATCTTCTCGATGCTGAGCAACTGTTTCTGCTCAACCACATCCCCCACCTGCAACTCGGAGGCCTGTACGTGCGAACTGCTGTCGGACACCAAGACAATCTGGACGCTGTCTTTCTTCTCCTCCTGACTCAGATACTTCAT
>CACYQQ010000205.1 GCA_902776605.1 uncultured Bacteroidales bacterium
AACGGCAGATGGCGTCGCGGTGAATCTCGGGTAAGCCATAGACATAGTCGTGGTTGCCTTTGAGTCGGAAGTCCTGTGCCAAGTCGATGATCTTGACGTGGGCGGGGATGGTGTGCTCCTGGAGGAAAGCCTCGCTCTTGCCGTGACCGAAGCAGAAGAAGACGACATCGACCTGGTCGAAAGGCATCTGATCGGTGAAGCAGAGGTCGGTGTCGCCCAACAAACCTTCGTGGACGTCGCACACGCGGTTACCCGCATTCGACTCCGAGTTGGCAAACACAATTTGCACCTCTGGGTGGTGAATCAACAAACGCAACAATTCGCCGCCTGTATATCCGGCAGCACCAAGGATTCCGACTTTAACCATAACAATATTTTAAAAATTTTAAAAGAAGTGAAAAGGAAGTGACAGGGAATTGACAGAGAAGTGACAAAGACAATAGATATTGTCGTTCTCTGTTCAACTTTCGTTATTTTCGTCTGGATTACTTGCTTCTATACGAACTCCCGAAATAAAAAGGGCTCTTTCCAGCGGGGAAAGAGTCCTCACTTTCGTTTTATTCTTCTTATTCTTCGGGCATCAGGAGGGCAAGAATCAGATAAGCCAAAAGACCTGTGCCTGCACAGAAGAAGAGCAATATCCAGATGACGCGCAGGATAGTGGAGTCAACATCCAGATACTTGGCAAGACCTCCGCATACGCCAAAGAGTTTCTTGTCGCTTTTGCTACGAGTAAGTTTTTTCTGTTCGCTCATATTAATAATTAAGACCCCCTCCTTCTCCCCGTAGGGGAGGGAATTGCCCTCATTGACAAAACTGTTTTGTCTATAGAGGATAGTTTATTATAGGATAATGACCCCTCCCCCCGGGGAGGTCGGGAGGGGGTCAGTTCGTTTTCTTATCTCTCTTCGTCTGGGTGCACGCTATAGTAAGCACGCAGAGGAGTGGAAGTCACCTTGATGAAGCCCTTGGCATCCTCGCTGGTCCATGCCTTGGCCGTCTCACCGTATTCGCCCAACTTGTTGTGAACGAGGTCGTCCGGAGTGTCGGCGCCCAAAGTCTGGAACGAATAAGGACGGAGTTCAAGAGTGACCGTGCCGTTGACGTTGCGTTGTGACGATTCGAGCATAGCCTCCATATCGGGCATGACTGGCTCCAGGTACTGAGACTCGTGCAGGAACATGCCGTACCAGTTGCTGATCTGGTCCTTCCAGTACTGCTGCCACTTGGAGAGGGTGAACTTCTCCAGATAACGGTGGGCAGCGATGATGAGCATAGGAGCAGCAGCCTCGAAACCGACGCGACCCTTGATGCCGATGATGGTGTCGCCCACGTGGCAATCACGGCCGATGGCATAGGCAGCTCCAATCTTCTCTACCTCCTGGATAGCTTTGATCTTGTCGTCGAACTCCACGCCGTTGACGCTACAAATCTCACCTTTCTTGAAACCGATGCTCAATACCTCGGGTTCGCTCTTGGTGGGGTGCTTCAAGTAGGCCGATTCGGGCAAACCCTGTGTGCTGTCGAGAATCTCGCCACCACAGATGGAGGTACCCCAGATACCGACGTTGTAGCTATACTTGAGTTTGGTGAAGTCGGCAAAGTAACCGTTGGCGTTGAGGTAATCCACCTCCTCCTTGCGGCTCAGGTTACGGTCGCGCGTCAGGGTGATGATCTCGATGCCAGGGGCCTTGACCAAGAAAGTCATATCGAAGCGGATCTGGTCGTTGCCGGCACCCGTCGAACCGTGTGCGATGGCATCGGCGCCAATCTCCTTGGCATAGCGGGCGATGGCGAGAGCCTGGAAGATACGTTCCGAGCTCACCGAGATAGGGTAGCAGTTGTTACGCAACACGTTGCCATACACCATGTAACGGAGCGACTTGGCGTAGTACTCCTGCGTCACGTCGAGGGTCACATACTTGACGGCACCCAACTTGTAGGCATTCTCTTCGTTGGCCTTGAGTTGCTCGGCGCTGAAACCACCTGTGTTGGCACAAGCAGCATAGACCTCGTACCCCATCTCTTTGGTCAGGTACATCACATTATAACTGGTATCGAGTCCGCCGCTGAAGGCGACTACAACTTTCTTCTTTGCCATATTTTTAGGTTTTTAGGTTTATTTAGGTTATAAGGTTATGAGGTTTTAAGGTTGTAAGGAAAGTTTCAAAGGGTATGTCGGTTGTATATAACCTAAAAACCTTATAACCTTACAAGCATAGCGACCTCATAACCTCCCGCATTATATCTTGTCCAGATCCTCCAGTTTCTCGTCGGGATGCTCCTCGGGGTCGTAGAGCATGGCGGTGCAGATGCAACGCTTGAAGTCGGTGCGGGTCAAGACATCGTAGTTGACACAGGTCTGGCAGCCGCGCCAGAAAGCGGGATCGTCGGTAAGCTGCTCGAAGGTGACAGGACGGTAACCCAACTCGTTGTTGATCTTGAGGACAGCCGCTCCCGAGGTGATGCCGAAGAGTTTGGCGTTGGGGAAAAGCTTGCGGCTATAGACAAACGAGAAACGCTTGATACGCTTGGCCAATCCGCAACCACGGAACTTGGGTTTGACAATCAAGCCGGAATTGACCACGAAGGTCTTGTTGCTCCAACTCTCAATGTAGCAGAAGCCGGCGAACTCATCGCCGCACAGAGCGATGATGGCCTTGCCCTCCAACATCTTCTGAGAGACATAATCGGGCGAACGACGTGCGATACCTGTGCCGCGCGCCTTGCTGGATTCCTCGATCACGTCGAGGATTTCCTGAACGTAATGGATGTGCTGCTTACCAGCTATATAAATGCGTATATTGGGCTGGTCTTCAGACGGATTGTTCATTTCGAAATGCTTTAATTAAAGTTGTTGCTCTTCCTTCGTTTCGGCTTACTTGGGGTATAGTCAACTGCTTTTTGCCGAGGGTTGACCGAAGTCTCCCTCTGGAAGAAGAGCAAGGGATAAATATTTAACTCTGTTGTATTCGGGGGTATCGTCCAGACACCCTATTATTGGTTGTATCGACCCTGGTGGCCGATATCGTTTGGCTTGTTTCGAGGCGGCATCGGGACATCGGTCATCCTTCGGCGAGCCTTCGGTAGTCCTTCGGGAAGCCTTCGGGCATCCTATTATGAAGGTATTGTGAGGGTATTATGCGCCTTTAAGGAAAAACCTTTCGACCGGCACCCCTCACCGACGCCTCCTTTTACTTGCGAGGAAGGATGTTGCACAACGCCTCGGCCACCTGGTTGGTGGTGTATCCGCCACGGGGGATGACCAGGATGGTATCGTCACCTGCAACGGTGCCCATCACCTCGGGTAGGAGGGACTGATCCACATCGGAGGCAATGCTGCTGGCGTAACCAGGTTTGGTGCGCACCACGACCAGTACCGTACTGCACTCCACGCTCACCACACCCTTGATGTTGTGGGGCGAGACGAAGTGGTTGGTCAGGTTGCTCTTCATGGATGCAGCCACGTCGGGCATGACATAGAGGTAGCCTCCATCGCGCAGGCTCATCTTGACAATCTGCATTTGCTTCAAGTCACGACTCAAGGTAGCTTGGGTGAGTTTGTAGCCCTCCTCAAGCAGGATTTCGAGCAACTCTTGCTGACTGCTGATATCTCGGCTCTGGATGATCTCTCGGATAGCCGAAATACGGTCTATTTTCTGCTTCATACCTTAAATGTTTTATTCAAGAGCACGAATTTCGTTTATCGTCTTCGTTTAGGTTTTCGTACACTATCGGGTTGCGTGTAGTTTGTCCGTTCTCTCTTTAATGTGGCCGCAAAGTTAGCATATTTTTGTATAATATCCAAATTTGCTGCAAAAAAATTCACATATACAGCCCGATTTGTTTGGAATTATGCATAAAATCGCGGTATTATTGCAAAAATCCTAAAGTTTTTGGATAGTTTCATCAATTACATGCGGGAAATGTGCATATTCCAATGCATGCACTTTTTCGGCTACGGCATGGGCGTCGTCGGTCGGCTCGACAGGACAGGTAGCTTGGAAGATGATGTCACCGTTGTCGAACTTCTCGTTCACATAGTGGATGGTAATGCCCGACTGCTTGTCGCCGCAACGCACCACGTCCTCGTGCACCTTGTCGCCATACATGCCTTTGCCACAATGTAGCGGGATGAGGGCTGGGTGAATGTTGACGATGGCGCGAGGATAGGCATCGACCAGATATTTGGGGATAAGCAACAGATAACCAGCCAGTACGATAAAGTCAATCTTA
>CACYQQ010000206.1 GCA_902776605.1 uncultured Bacteroidales bacterium
TTGTTCGCGGGAAAAATGCTATATCGTTTGTTTTTTTCATCGTTTGGCATCGCACTAAGCCAGACATCCTTATCATAATCAACATGGAACACCAAGATACCGCTACCAGGCAAATCGGCATCCCAACCCTCCTGTTGGCGGTTCTCGATGATATAGCATTCATTCTCAGCGCCATCGTTACGAACCATATAGGCCAACGAAGAGAGGCCCAAGGCAGGCAAATCGGTGACCGTGGTCGGCTCGGTCAGTTCGATAGGTTCGAGCCAACCCATCAACATCCGTTCGTGAGCCGAGTAGTTACATGGGCGGAAACCATTTCCATTATAACAACCATAATCCATCAAGTCCCAGGCACCGACTATCGAACTGTTTCCATAATAGAAGTCGGGAAAACCGAAGCAATGGCTATACTCATGACAGAGCGTTCCGAAAGGCGATCCATTTCCACTCACGACCTCTTGCACACAACAATAACAATCGACATAATATTCCGTATCGCCGTAAGGGACAGTACGATAGCTGCGAAAATCCGAATTGTCGTCAGTCGTCAGGTCTTCATGCTGACTGAGCCACCATTGGTGCGGCCAGATGCTGTTTGTTCCGCCTCCATCATGCATACCCTTACCGGCATAGATAATGAGTAATTGGTCAACAAACTGGTCGTCGTCCCAGTCGTACAGACTCCAATCGATATCCTCCTGCATCAAGGCATCCACGATATCGTCCACCATGTATTGGGAGTATTCGTCGTGCGCATAGGTACTACGATATTTCTTGCACGAATCGGGCAATGCCACATACTTCAAGTCGAAGGACAAGTTGAACTGACCTGCGCTCTGGACATAGAAATAGTCATGCACCGAACCGACATACTGTCCGTCATTGAGACCATGCTCGTTGAATATCCTATCCCATTGAGTCAGAGCCACAGCGGGTTCTTCGACGAAAGCCTTATCCAGAAAAGAGGCCAACACCACCAACTGACGACGTTCGCCGATGTATGGGTTATTATCGCCAGCCGACGAAAGGGCACGACGCATCACCAACTCGGGATTGGTTTTACCCACCCGACAAGGACGCAAATGAATATCCTCGGCAGCAGAAGCGGTGAACATCATCGCCAGCAGCAAGAAAACGATAAGCCAACAATTCCTATTCATCATACTATAAAATATTAGGTGAGAATCCCCCTGTTACAGTTGCAAAAATACATATTATTCCACAACCAGAAAAGAATTTGGATATATTTTCCTGTATTTTCGACATTTTTCCCGAAAAACACAACAATAACGTGCCATTTCAAGAAAAAAGTTTTATCTTTGCACCACCAATTTAGTAGTTGTTCATAATTCATTTTGACCACCTACTTATCATTCACAGGCTTTCGCGACACAGAAAGCCGTCGGGCAACTAATATATGAAACACCTATACCTCAGACACATTCTTACCCTCTTTTTGCTTGTAGCAACCGAGGCACAGGCACAACAAGTAATCCACCTTGACAAGAACGAGATAGTCAAAGGCGGAGACGTCTCGTGCCTCCTCCAGGACCATACTGGCTACCTCTGGATTGGCACGCACAACGGCCTGATGTGCTATGACGGCTACAGCATCATGCAGGTAGATGAAGAACGTCGCGCCTCTCTACGCAACGGCAAACTCACCGTCACCTCCTTACAGGAAGATGCCCGCCATAATCTCTGGGTAGGCACCTATAGCGGTTACCAGTTGTACGACGAACAACGTTGCTGGAAGGATGCCGACCAGGCCCTTTCGGACTTGGGATTACCTGGACAGCAGTCTTACCAGTTGCACGTGAGCCACCAAGGCAACCTCTGCCTCATTACCAGCGACTCCCTCTACATCCACTTCTACAATCCCGAGAATACCCTCCGCATCCCCCTTCCCAATGCCTTGAGAGTGAGGCCCGAATATATCTCCACGACCTCGTTCGAGCATACCCTTTACGTCCTGTTCGACTATTCCCTCTACTCCTTCGACGTCCGCTATCACACCTGGAAACACGAGGAATTGCCGCACCTCTCAATGCCCGACTTGAGCGACAGCCAGCATCTGCAACTCTTTGGTTGTTATGCAGATCATGACGGCGGCCTTTGGATCTATTCCTTCTTCTCCGAGCATATCCTCTATCGCACCAACGAGCAGGCGGCATGGACCTCCCTCCAACCGTCCGATGCCACCACCGCCACAAGTTACAACGCCATCCGCGCCATCGTACAGACACCCGATGACCGTTATTGGATAGCTACCAACCATGGCGGACTCTTCTCTTACGACCGGAAAAACAACACGTTCGAGCATCCCATCCCGAACACCAACATCAACTGCCTGTTGGCCGACAATCGCGGCACCGTCTGGATGGGTTTCTATAAATCGGGCATCGCCTATATCCAAACCGACAAACATCAACCCAGTCATGCCGAACAATGTGGTGACGTCACCTCGCTCCTAGTCGATTCCCTTGGAAATAAGTGGATTGGCACCGACGGCAACGGCCTCTGGATGGAACGGCCCGACGGTACACTCTCCCAGGTGAACATTCCTTCCTACACCATCACCGACATGAAATGTTCACCCCAGGACGGCAGTCTTTGGATTGGCACCTACGACCATGGCATCTTCCAACGCCGCACAGATGGCACCCTCCGCCACTTCAATCACAAGAACGGGGCTTTGCCACACGATGCGGTACAACGACTCGCGTTCGACGACGACGGAAACCTTTGGGTGGCAGCCACTTTCGGTGCCAGTTACTATCTCACGCCCGACCGGAAACAGTATCACCCGCTCTACAAGTCCGACGGCGAACCCGTTCTCAGTCTCTCCATCTGCTACGACCACGAACGTCGGCAGATATTGATGGGCACCTATTATGGCCTCTGGCAACAGGAGGTGGGCAAGGCGGGCAAACTCGTCTTGGGAGCACGACAGGATTCACTTCCGTTCTCCGAAGTGATGTTCCTGTGCCTCAAGAAGGATGTTGTCCGACCGCTCTACTGGTTCGGACATCGTCAGGGCATCACGGTATGGGATCAGGAAGCCGACACCCTGTATGAATTGACCAAGAACGACGGGTTGAGCGACAACCAGATACAGGCCATCCTACAGGACAAGGAAAATCGCATCTGGGTGACCACGGTCAACGGCTTGAACACGATCGACGCCACACGCGACAACCAGGGAGGATGGCAATTCTCCGTCCGCAACTTTGCCGATTGCGAGTTGTGGAACCCCGTCTCGCTCAATTGCAACGCAGGCATCATCACCCCCGACGATGACCTCCTCATCGGCACCACGCGAGGCTATGTCGCCTACCCCTGTCAGGAACTGTTGAATGCAGGTTCCGATGTTCCTACCCCCTTTTTCACCTCCATTCAGGCGGCAGGCAAGCACTTCCCTTTGGCATCGACCCTTCACCTGAAGGCCGACGAACAACCGCTGCTTGTCAGCATCCACACCGGCAATCCGTTGGATGCCGAGAACATCCATTTCTCCTATCGTGTGGAGGGTCTGCACGACGCTTGGGTCGAGACTCGGGAGCGTAACATCAACCTCCTCTCCCTTCCTCCAGGCGAGTACCGATTGCTGGTTCGAGCCGCCCGTTCGCACGGCGATTGGAGCGAGGCGCAATCGCTTCATCTGGTCATCGCTCCGCCGTTCTATCAGTCTTGGGGCATGATTCTGCTCTATGTGCTTCTGTCTGTGGCACTTTGCCTATCGTTCATAGCCTACTATCGGCAAAGGCAACGGCGCAAGGTCGAAGCCGCCAGACAGGAACTGATGCGGGAACAACAAGTCCGTCTGGCCGAGATGAAGTTGCAGTTCTTCACCAACATCAGTCACGACCTCCGCACCCCACTCACCCTCATCCTCTCGCCCCTCAAGCAATTGCTTTCGGAGGAATTCACCCCATCCGTACGACGCCGTCTGGAACTCATTGACCGCAACGCCACCCAGTTATTAAATCAGATAACCGCCCTGCTCGACTTCCGCAAACTCGACTTGGGGGCCGAGAAACTCCGCCTAAGTCAACGGCAGGACCTGGTGCACTTCCTTCAGGAACAATGTGAGTCGTTCCGCGACTTCGCTGCCACGCGCGACATTCATATCCTCTTCCCCGTCGGTGCCACCCCCATCCTGTTGGCCTTCGACGAAGACAAAGTGCGCAAGATTATCTTCAACCTCTTGAGCAACGCCATCAAGTACAGCC
>CACYQQ010000207.1 GCA_902776605.1 uncultured Bacteroidales bacterium
CAGTGGCTCAGGTAGCACCAACCGATGCCAACGTTCTGATTCTCGGAGAGAACGGAACGGGCAAGGATGTGATAGCCCGGCAGTTGTGTACCCTTTCTAAACGTGCTACAAAACCCTTCGTCAGCATCGACTTGGGCAGTGTGCCCGAACAATTGTTTGAGAGTGAACTTTTCGGTTATGAGAAAGGGGCATTCACCGATGCGCATAAACCTAAGGCAGGACGGATGGAGACCGCCAATGGCGGTACACTCTTCCTTGACGAAATAGGGAATATTCCTCTCCCCTTACAGTCCAAGTTGCTGGCCGCACTTGAGCGTCGCGAGATTTCTCGTATTGGCAGCACACAGTTGGTATCCATAGATGTCAGACTCATCTGCGCCACGAATGCCGACATCCACAACGAAGTGGTTGAAGGGCGATTCCGAGAAGACTTGCTCTACCGAATCAACACCATCGAGATTACCATCGACCCAGGCCGACTCACTTGGGATACTTTCCGAAGCGGCGGTGCCGGTGGTCAGAACGTCAACAAGGTCGAGTCCGGTGTCCGTGCCCGCTACATGTACCTCGACCCCTACACCGGTCAGGAGCAGGAACTCCTCCAGGCTTGTACCGTCACCCGCGACCAGCCTAAGAACCGTGAGATGGCGCTCCAACTCCTCAAGTCGCAGATCTACAACATCGAGATGGAGCACAAGCGCGAGAAACAGGCTGCCATCGAGGCGGGCAAGAAGAAGATTGAGTGGGGCTCACAGATCCGTTCCTACGTCTTCGACGACCGCCGCGTCAAGGACCACCGCACCGGCTACCAGACCAGCGACGTCACCGGCGTCATGGATGGCAAGATTGACGGCTTCATCAAGGCCTATCTGATGGAGTTCGGCGGTCATTAATATCTCTTTGCAACTATCTATATCCCTATAAGAATGATGTTAATTGAAGCCATTTAACATCATTCTTTTTTACTTTCATTCCGCAATCCCTTTGTACCTTGTACTTAGTCTCTTTGTACTTTCACCCTTAAACGTTAACCCTTAGCCCTTTTATGAAAAACCGCGCCGCCAACAACCGCACCCTGACACTCCAGCCCGACGAGGTCACCTCGCTCCAGCAGGAACTGCTTTCGGTCTCCGACCTCCGCGCAGGCCACTCTCCCATCGACCATGTCATCCACGCCGACATGACAGAGGCCCTCTCGCTCATCGCCGACGAGTCGGTGGACCTCATCATCCTCGACCCGCCGTACAACCTGACCCGCACCTTCGGCGACTCCACCTTCAACGCCCGCAAGGAGAGTGCCTACGAGGAGTACCTCCGCTCTTGGATGCACCTGGTTTGCAAGAAGTTAAAGCCCAGCGGGTCGCTCTATCTGTGTGGCGACTGGAAGTGTTGCGCCTCGTTGCAAAGGGTCCTCAGCGAGGAGTTGACCATCCTGAACCGTATCACCTGGCAGCGCGAGAAGGGACGCGGCGCCACGAACAACTGGAAGAACGGCATGGAGGACATCTGGTTCGCTGTCAAGAACCCCAAGGACTACTACTTCAACGTCGAGGCGGTCAAGATGAAGCGCCGTGTCATTGCTCCCTATCGCGAGAACGGCCAACCCAAGGACTGGCAAGAGACCTCCGATGGCAATTTCCGTCTCACCCACCCCTCCAACTTCTGGGACGACATCAGCATCCCCTTCTGGTCCATGCCCGAAAACACCGATCACCCCACTCAGAAGCCCGAAAAACTCATTGCCAAACTTCTCTTGGCCTCCAGCCGTCCCGGCGATGTGGTGCTCGACCCCTTCCTGGGCAGCGGCACTACCTGCGTGGTAGCCAAGAAGTTAGGTCGCCACTTCTGTGGCATCGAGGCCGAACAGGAATACTGCCTTTGGGCCATCAAGCGCCTCCACCTGGCCGACACCGACAACAGCATCCAGGGCTACGCCAACGGCGTCTTTTGGGAGCGCAACACCAAACCCAACTATTGACGCATATTAAGCCCGAAGGGCTGACAGACCACAGGCAGGGGTAAAACCCCTGCGTTGAGGAGAGAGAGTTTTCCAAACCCCGAAGGGGTGGCAGAATTCGAGACAGGATACATATTGCGGGAGGATTCTGTCGCCCATTCTGGGCTTTCGGGGTGATATGCCCTTTAGCAGGGGTTACGCTTCGCTCACCGCCTGCCTGTATTCTTGTCAGCCCTTCAGGCTTGCTTTTCATTTTCTCCAAGCAATAAAAGGAATCACCGAATTAACCGAATCCAGACTAATAACTCTGTGCGCTCCCATCCGCTTGAAAGAATATTAAATGCGAATTATAAACTTCGCACGAAAACGAAAACGATAACAAAAAATCCTCAACGCCAGATTATATTTGTGCGTTGCAAATTCTAAGGCTGAAAGCCTGTTAAGACCACAGGCGGGGGTACAACCCCCGTTTACGAACGACAGAGGAAAAGAGTGCCGAAGGTACGACAGACCACATCGCTTGAATTATGGACTATTCAGCTTTATTTTTATATTTTCTGCCGAGGCACAATAATTCTGGAATAATGACTGACAAGGAAAGCCAAAATAAATCAACAAAGATTTTGTAAAAATAAAACTATAAATGCACAACAATCCTACAGTTATTATTTCTTCCCAAATAGGTTTCTTTATCAAATATTTATTTACAATCAATATAGCATTAGAAGTTATTATATAGGCAACATTAAAAAGCTGTAAAAACACAGAGTACAATCCCATTCCCGATTTGGGGTACAAAAAAAGAGGAAGTAAAACCGACAAAAGGATTGTCAATAATGCAGACTTAAAGACTATTTTGTATTCCATAAGTTTAAAGTATTGATTGTGTTGTCATGAATAGCGGCAGGACTAAATACCACAGCTTTTGTTCGCGTAGTCATGGCAGCGATAGTTCCAAAAGAAGCTCCAAAGAATGTCCGAAATCAGTCTTATCTTCGGGCTTCGGATATTCAAAAAACAGGATATGCAGAACAAGGCAGGGCAAAGATACAAATAAAAACTGAAAGAATCACACCTTTTGGCTGATTTTTTCCAAATCTGGATGGTTTCGAGCGCTTTTTAAGTAAAACACTTGGCGATGCACATGTTTTTTGGAGTAGATGGTTCGTGGTCGAGCAGAGCGAAATCATGCGGTCATCGGTGTGCATATACTTTTGAGTTTCTTCGGTTCCCTCCGAGCGACTTGGAGCAGATGGTATGCACCCACCTATGCTGCCGTTGACATTCTTCATCACTACTACTTTCCTTCTACCTTCTTGCTACCTTTAAAAGGGAGCAAAAAGGGAGAAGGTCGATAAAATCCTGACAATAGATCAACTTCAGCAGAAGGACATGAAAGGCAGTAGTGAAGGGTGTCCGATGTCGTTGGTCGAGAAAAACATGCTTTCTGTCGAAGAAATTTGGCGCTTTTGCTGAAAACTCCTTACCTTTGTGCCCGAACAAACACCAAATCGGTCATGAAAGCAGCATTTGCACACCCCAGCTCCTCAACGTTGTCACCCCGTGCCCCCTTCATCGGCGTGGCGCGACACCGCATTCCCACCGATGGCGAAGGTGTGACCACGTTGGCGGCTTTCAGTCAATGCCCTTTGCAATGTGCCTATTGCCTCAATCCGCAATGCGCATCGCCCGAAAAGGCACACTTCCACTTCACGCCGCAAGAACTGCTGGAGCGGGTCAAAGTCGATCACCTCTATTTTCTGGCCACAGGCGGCGGCATCTGTTTCGGTGGAGGCGAACCCTGTCTGCGGAGCGACTTCATCGCCGAGTTTCATCGCCTCATGCCCTCCGAGTGGCACCTTTATATCGAGACGAGTCTGGCAGTTGGTCCTCAACACATCGAGACACTTGCGCCCCTCATAGACCACTGGTTCATCGACGTCAAGGACTTGCACCCCGATATCTACCGCCGCTATACCCAGCACGACATCGCGCCATTGATGCACAACCTGCTGCTACTGAAGGAGTTGGGACTTCAAGACCGCTGCACCTTGCGCCTCCCCCTCATTCCCGATTATAACGACGAGACCCTGCGCGCCGAGAGTCAACAGCAGTTGGAAGAGATGGGTTTCACGCACTTTGATTTATTCCAATACATCGTTAGAAATTAAACTATGAACCACGGCAAGAAAATATGTGCACACCTCAAAGTGGTGCGCAAGCAGATAGCGGATGCCAACGACATCCCCTACGAGTTGACAGAATGCACTCACC
>CACYQQ010000208.1 GCA_902776605.1 uncultured Bacteroidales bacterium
ATCCGAGCCGAGGCTGACACCCTTGAGTTGGCGGAGCCACTCCTTCTTTTCGACCAAAGTGAGAACTTCTGGCTTCTCTGTAAAGAAGTTCTGCCAGGTACCCTCGCGAAGCACATCATCGTGTTCCTCCTCGCTGATATACACATCGATAGTGTTATCACGATCGGCACGCTTGATGTCGGCCTTGAATGGGAGGTTCATCACCTTAGGGTGCTGACGCAACCACCAGATGTCGGCCTTATTGCCCGCCAAACGGGTGCAATGGATACGGCTCTGCTGACCAGCACCGATGCCAATGGCCTGTCCGTCCTTAACGTAGCAAACAGAGTTCGACTGAGTATATTTGAGGGTGATGAGGGCGATGACGAGGTCACGGCGAGCTTCTGCTGGGATATTCTTGTTCTGGGTAGGAATATTCTGGAAGAGAGCATCATCGTTGAGGTCAATCTCGTTGCGACCTTGTTCGAAGGTCACACCAAAGACCATCTTGCGCTCGATAGGCGCTGGCTTGTAGGCAGGATCAATCTGAATGACGCAATAGGTGCCCTTGCGCTTGTTGCGAAGTATCTCCAAAGCCTCGGCATCATATCCAGGAGCGATGACGCCATCGGACACCTCACGGTTAATCAACTTGGCAGTAGCCACGTCACAGACATCTGAGAGAGCAATGAAATCGCCGAACGAAGACATACGGTCAGCACCACGAGCGCGGACATAGGCACATGCCAAAGGGGTCAATTCATAGTCGTCGGTGAAGTAAATACGCTTCAAGGTATCGCTCAAGGGTAAACCGACAGCAGCACCTGCAGGGCTGACATGCTTGAACGAGGTAGCAGCAGGAAGACCGGTAGCTGCCTTGAGTTCCTTGACCAACTGCCAACTGTTGAAGGCATCCAGAAGGTTGATATAGCCCGGACGACCATTTAGTACCTGGATGGGGAGTTCCTGATCCCCATCCATGAAGATTCTCGACGGCTTCTGATTGGGATTACAGCCGTACTTCAGTTCAAGTTCTTTCATTTTTAATTATTTTGGTTAAATATAGATGTTTCGTAAGAACGATAAGGGAGTTAATGGACAATAGTATTTACCATTTTTTTAGTTTTTTTACTATGGATGAGCCATCGATAGTAACGTCCGTTAACTTCTTGAGCAAAGCGATAACTCCATATAACTCCCGCTAACTCCTTCTCGTGAGATTGCTATGCTATGTTCTAATAAAATAGCATGGACAAGAGGAAGCCGACGATGCAGGAAACCGTCACGCAAACCAAGCCTGGCATCATGAACGAATGGTTGAGCAGATACTTGCCTATCACCGTGGTGCCCGAGCGGTCAAAGTTCACCGTAGCAATGTCCGATGGATAGTTCGGAATGAAGAAATAGCCATAGACAGAGGGCAAAAGACCCAACAGAACAGGACCTTCCAAACCCAACGAGTAGGCCAACGGCAACATGGCTACCACCACAGCGCCCTGGCTATTGATCAATACCGAAACGGCAAAGAACACAAAAGCGATGGACCAAGGATAGTCGGTCACGATGTCGCCCAAACCCGCCTTCATCTCGGTCAGATAGTTGCTGAAGTAGGTATCGGCCAACCAGGCAATGCCGTAGATAGCCACGACGGCTACCATACCCGATTGCCATACCGAACCGGCTACGGCTTTCTTCGGCGACGCTTTGGCAAAGATAATCATGAAGGCAGCGGCGGCTATCATCACAATCTGGATGATGAGGTTCATGGCCAATGGCTTCACAATAGGATTGCCAGCCGCATCCATCTTGCCTGTAGCAAACGAAGGACGGATGTCGAACCCTAAGATCTGGCAAAGCGAGAAGAGCACAATCACGCCGATGGCACCAAGGAAGATATAAACACTCCATTTCGCCTCCTTGCTTACCTCCTTGTCCAAGAGCGAAGCCGTCGAACCGAACATGTACTGCTTGGTGGCAGGGTCGGCCAGACGTGCCTGGAATTGAGGGTCTTTGTCCAAGTCAAGGCCACGGTGATAAGAAAAGATGGATGCTGTTACCAATCCACACAGGCACGCCGGTATCGTGATGGCGATGACCTGTAGGTTGTTGACGTCAAATCCATTCGCATTCGAAATTACTACAAACGAGGCTACAGCTGCGGCAATGGGCGAACACGTGATGCCTACTTGCGATGCCACCGAAGCCACGCCGCAGGGGCGTTCCGGACGGATGCCTTGCTTGAGCGAGATGTCGCAGATGATGGGCATCAGGGTATAGACAACGTGTCCTGTACCTACCAATACGGTGAGAAAGAACGTGCACAGAGGTGCGTAGAACGTGATGTGATCGGGATGTTTGCGGAGCAGTTTCTCTGCAATCTGTATCAACCAATCCATACCTCCTGCTGCCTGCATGATGCCTGCACAGGTCACGGCGGCAATGATGATGTAAATCACGTCCGTAGGAGGATTGCCTGGTTTCATCTGGAAGCCAAAGACCAAGATGGCCAATCCGATACCCGATATGGCTCCAAGCGCAAGGCTACCATAGCGCGAGCCAACATAAAGTGCCAACAGAACTACCAAGAGTTCTAAAATAATGGTTAACATAGCGGTTAGAATTTAAGATAAATAGTATTAGGTTTGAGGTTTTGAGGTGGTTAGGTCGTGAGGTTACAAGGTTGTTCGGGTCGTTTAGATTGATAGCGCAATCTAATTATATTACAGTCAATTAGGTGCTTGCAAATATAAACTCACCTGTGACAACGAGCCTTATAAACTCACCAGCGTAACGACCTTACTTCCCCTCCTCTTTCAAATATTCGTCTCTCCAGTAGTCGTAATGATGGAGACCCTCGGTGATGATGCGGTCGATGGCTTCGGGCGAGAGTTTCTTGATGAACTTGGCAGGGCAACCGCCCCAAAGCTCATTCGGACCAATCTCTGTATTGCCCAATACCAAAGCGCCAGCGGCTACGACCGACCCCGACTGGATATGAACGCCGTCCAACACCGTAGCTCCCATGCCTATCAGAACGTGACTTTCGATGTGGGCACCATGCACACAGGCATTGTGACCGATGGTGACATCGTCGGCTATCTGAATATCGCAATCGCCCAACGAGGTATGGAGACAGGAGCAATCCTGCACGTTGACACGATTGCCCAACTTGATATTATTGACATCGCCACGCAACACGGCACTATACCAGATGCTGCACCCCTCGCCCATCTCCACCTTACCGATGACGGCGGCGGTTTCGGCGATGAAACAGTTTTTCCCAATCTTAGGTTCTATTCCTTGAAGTGATTTTATCATGACGATACTACGATAATCTTATAGTTAGTTATCACTATTTCTGCGTGCAAAGATAGAAAAAATATCAAATAAAAGCAATTTTTTCGTTCAACTTTTTTAAACCTTTTTAAGTTACGCAATTCTTAATGGTAAAATTGTAACAAATGAAGGCACATAACCAACTTATTCTCACATTACTCTTAAGTTTCTCTCTCTCAAATGCACTTGCATTGGTCACGGTCAAAGGTAGATTGGCTTCCGCTACGGACGACACGCCGTTGGCTGGAGCCACATTACGTCTTTTGCAACTACCCGACTCCTCATTACTCATCGGAACTTATTCGGACAAGGATGGCAATTTCTCCATTTCCAGTTCCAAGGTAAGTGCCTCCAACAACATGAGGAACCCCGTCAAGGTGTTGCTCGTGGCCTCCTATATGGGTTATCAGACAACCCAGAAGGTGGTCTCTCTGCGTCATCGTGTCAAGGAGTACGACCTCAAGGATGTCTATATGCAGGAGGATGCCCGAATCCTGGGCGAAGCGTTGGTGAGTGCCACTCCTCCCCCTGTGATGGTCAAGGAGGACACCGTCGAGTATTTTGCCGACTCCTACAAGACGCAACCTGATGCCACCGCCGAGGACCTCTTGAAGCGCTTGCCAGGCGTGGAAGTTGCCACCGACGGCTCCATCACGGCACAAGGTGAAACCGTGCAGCAGGTCTATGTGGATGGCAAGGAGTTCTTCGGCAACAACACGCAAGATATGAAGACCGAAGAGGCGCGACTGACGGGCATCGACGATGGCGAACGCCGCAAGGTCATCAACCTCAAACTCAAACCCAAGATGCGTCGCGGATGGTTCGGCAATGCTGCTGCCGCCTGGGGACAAGGTCACGACATCTCCGACCGTTGGGACGCTCGCGGCATGGTGGGTTACTTCCGTGGCCACAGTCAGAATGCATTGGTAGTCAATGCCAACAACACAAACAATACGGCCTTCGGCGACTTGGGAGACGGCATGTTTGGTGGCTCGTCCATGCGCGGAAACCGCAACTCAGGTAGGCGTGGCGATGGCTTGAACACGTCATGGAGCATTGGCCTCAACATCGGCTACGACGAAGGCAACCGTATGCGCGACCCGAACACTCCGTTGGGCATAGCTGGCAATGTGCAATACGGGGGCAGTAATCAGGACGAAGAATCGAAGACGCACCGTAAACGTTACGACAAGAACACGGAAACGGACAGTTATTCTTCCGGCCACAACGAGAGCCAGAATGTACAGTTCGGCGTAAGATTTGAAAAATCGTGGGGCGAGGTTGCAACGGGACGTCATCGCATCCAGATTTCGCCTTCATTTGGCTACAACGAGACACAGACGGAGGATTACGACGAGTCGCACAACTTCCGTAGCGACAGTCTTTCATCGGTCGATGCCCACCACTACATCTCTCAGACGCAACGCCGCTACGAGATGAATCAAAAAGGCTACAATGCCTCAATTTCCGGTACTTACAGCTACATGAAGCGCAACAATCTGGGAGTTCGCCGCTCCAGCATCACATTGAGTGTGAGCGAGAACATGAACGATGGAGAGGCATACACCCGTTCCTACACGAACTATGGTAACGACTACATGGATTTCAACCGCTTGGCGGATGTCACAAGCATCACATCGGCATACCGCGACACTCTCATCAACCAACGTTCCACCGAGGATTCGCACAATGAAAACTACCGCCTCCGCCTGACGCATGTCGAACCTGTGGGCGAAAAGCAGACGGTCGAACTGTCGGCATCAGCCAACCTCTCCGACCGTCGCCACGAACAGATCTACCACTTTTGGGACAAGACGGAACAGGTTTGGCGTGACAGCGTGAATGGCCGCTCTAACGATGATTACAACAACGATTCGTGGACACGCAACGTGAATTACACCTTGTCGGCAAGTTATCGCATAACTTCAGACACCTACAATTTCAACGTCGGCATGGATTTCCTGCCTCAGAGTCAGGAACATGTCGAATACAACGACCATTCGCGCGACTACAAGCGTCACTATATGAACTACGCACCACGTCTGGAATATCGCTACAACTGGACACGTCGCACCAATCTGCGCATTACATTGGACGGCCGAACCTCTCAACCTTCCCAGAACCAGTTGCAGGCTCGCAAGAACCAGACATCGGCCACTCGCGTCGCTTTGGGCAACCCAGATCTTGACCCATCATTCTCGACCAATTTCTCGGCTCGTTTCCGCTCGTTCAACGACGAGACTTATGCCTCCATTGAGGCAGGTCTGTCGGCACGAGCTTCGTTCAACAACTTCGTCACCAAGCAATGGTACAGCGATGATTCATTGCAGATTGATACGACCATGACGGTCAACCTGCCTGGTGTGGGTAACTGGAACGTGCAGGGAAATTTCCGTGGTTCGTGGCCATTCTACGACAACATTTGGTATGTCACATCCAACACCTCGTTAGGGTACAGCGAAACCGACGGCTATGTTTCCTTGAGTACGACCACTATCAACGAAAGTACAGGTAAGGCTATGACTATTAAACTTCCGTCGCAACTCAATACCACTCGCACCTATAACGGTTCGCAACAAGCCGGCATTGCTTACCGAACCGAGAAACTGAACGTCGAATTGCGAGGAAACTACAACGTACAGTTCAGTGAGGCGACGGTTTCCACATCGTCCAATCTGGGCACGACGCATCGTTTCGGTGTTTCGGCCAATGTTTTAGCACGTCTCCCTTGGAATTTCACACTCTCGTCCGACTTTAACTACACTGCCAGACGTGGATATAGTGCTGGATTGACCCGCAATCAGAGCATTTGGAACGCGCAGCTGTCGCGCTCCTTCCTCCAGAAGAAAAACCTCTCGGCCTTCGTCAAAGTGTTCGATATTCTCCACGAGAAGAGTTCCATATCACGTTCCGTATCAGCCACAAGCATCGTTGACCGTGAGACAACTGTCCTGGGACAGTATTTCCTCGTGGGCCTCAGTATGCGCTTCAATCGTATGGGAGGCAATAACCGCCAACGTGGTGGCAATTTCAACGGAGGCGGTGCTGGCAACAATCGTCAACGTGGCGGAGGCTTCCCGATAGGTGGCGGTGAACGCTTCAACGAATTTGATATGTAATTCATTAAGGACAATACATTTACGGCACACCGCACACCTGTTCCTCTCCCGAAAAGTGACATCGAATATGAAAAAGCCACCCGTGACATTTTGTTGACTATTATGACCAAAAGACGGAAACAAAATCACCCCTACGTAGGAGGACTTCCCAAGCCCGAGCAACGAGGAAAAATCCCCACGCTTCGGAAATACTCCAGAGCGTGGGGATATCTGAAAAGGCAATGACAACTTTAGCGCCGAAGGTTTTAGCATGCAAATCACCTTTAGCGACTCAAAGAGTCCATTAGCGACAAGGCCATAGCGTGTGGGGGCTATTCTTCCTGCACGATGCGGCGGAAAACCAAGACACTGCGGGCAGGGATATAGAGCTTGAGCCAACCTTTGTTGTCGGCATCATACATGGGGTCTGGCTGCGTGTGGTAGAGTTCATCCTCCCCGATCTGGACGTTACCGAAGCCGCCGTAGCGCTTGTCGTCGCTATTCAGGACAAGCTTGTACGAGGCATTGCGACAGAGGAAGCCATAATCGGTATAGGACCGGCTGCCATCGAAGTTGAAGACGAAGAGGAAACGACGACGCTCGAAGGCGATGACATGGTCGCCCCGGTTGTCCCAAATGGGGATGATAGGAGCCTCACTGTATTTGTGTACCGATTGCAGGAGGTGAACGGCATCCATATCCCACTGGTTGAGGTACTTGTAGTTAAGGTCTTCCCTATCCAGCAGGTCCCATTGACGACGGGCATACTTATAGCTCCAGCCGTTGCCCTCGCGTGGGAAGTCAATCCACTCGGGATGTCCAAACTCGTTGCCCATGAAGTTGAGGTAGCCGCCGCCCATCGTTGCCATGGTGATGAGGCGTATCATCTTGTGGAGGGCAATGCCTCGGGTGACGTTCAGGTTCTCGTCGCCAATGCGAAAGTGCCAGTACATGTCGCTGTCTATCAGGCGGAAAATGATGGTCTTGTCTCCCACCAATGCTTGGTCGTGACTCTCGACGTACGAGATGGTCTTCTCGTCCTTGCGCCGGTCGGTGAGTTGCCAGAAGATGTCGGTGGTGTTCCAATCCTCGTCGCGTTTCTCCTTGAGGAGCTTAATCCAATAGTCGGGAATACCCATGGCCAAACGGTAGTCGAAACCGATGCCGCCATCCTCGACGGAAGCCGCTAATCCAGGCATGCCCGACATCTCTTCGGCAATGGTGATGGCCGTAGGGCGGAACTCGTGTATCATCTTGTTGGCCAAGGTCAGGTAGCAGATAGCATCTCCATCCTGATTGCCATTGTAATAGTCGGCATAACCCGAGAAGTCCTGCCCCAAGCCATGATTCAGATACAACATGGAGGTGACACCATCGAAGCGGAAGCCATCGAAGTTGTAGATGTCGAGCCAATACTTGCAATTGCTCAAGAGGAAGTGCAGCACGTCGTTCGAAGCATAGTTGAAGCAAAGGCTGTCCCAAGCGGGATGTTCCCTCCTGCCGTCGCCATAGAAGTACTGGTCGGGTTGGCCGCAGAAGTTGCCAAGGCCCTCGTTCTCGTTCTTGACAGCATGACTGTGCACGATGTCCATGATGACAGCAATGCCCATGCCATGTGCATCGTCGATGAGGTGCTTGAGTTCGTCGGGCGTACCGAAACGGCTGGAAGCGGCAAAGAAATTGGAGACATGATAGCCGAACGAGCCATAATAAGGATGCTCCTGAATGGCCATGAT
>CACYQQ010000209.1 GCA_902776605.1 uncultured Bacteroidales bacterium
ACTGGACCAGTTCGTCCTTGACGTGGATGCCATCCTTGGGAGCGCCGAGCACATAGAGCTGAACGCCTCGGTGGATGTGGATGCGGTCGTCGGCAGCAATGGCGTGAGCGTAGTTGCCGGTGACGGAGAGTTTGCCCTCGCCCATCAGGATGAGTTTGCCCTCGCTGAAGAGGCAACCCTTGTCGTCCTCACCAGCCACGGTGTCGGTGTAGATCTCGGTGTCCCCCGGGTCGTTCTCGGTGACCTTCAAAACATTGAGGAAGACACGTTTCTTGTCGAACGACTTCTGGACACTGATAGCGGCGCCACGGGTATTGGTCAACGTGAGTCCGTCCAAGGTGAGCATAAACTTCTTGTTGCTGTAGATGCGCACCGAACCATTGTCCGAGCGCCCCTTGAGGATATAATTCATGCGGGCACGACCCTCGGCAACGTCGTTCTTGACCGAGTCGTTGCGGATGATGACGTGTGCACCATTGTGGGTGATATGGACGAACTTCATGTCCTTCGACTTGGTGTCGGGGTCGAAGTTGACGGTGACGTTGTCGCCATCGAAGATGAGGGTGACGTCACGGGTCTCCTCGTCGGCCAACCAGTTCTCGGCATAGTCCTCATAGTAGTCGGCGTTGATGTCGGTAGGGACGGCATCGGTGCCATCGACGAAAGGCGAGGCGGCATTGAACGCCTGCCAGAGGGAGTCGGCCAACTCACGGGTCAAGGCCTTTTCGGCCTCCTCTTCGGGAGAAACATAGGGGTCGTCCTTCTCCGAGCAACTGGCAACAAAAGCCAAGCCACAGAGGCCTGCAAGGGCGATGGACCAAGCATTTTTCTTTATACAGATTCGGTTCATTGTTCGTTGTTATTTAGGAGATTCCGTCCGAAGACGGAGTCTCGATTTAGAATTTATAGGAATACTTCACGCTGAACAGGTGGCCCTTGGCATCGTCCTTGTCGCTCTTGTCCTTATAGCGGTAAGCCACACCGACGGAGTTCTGTTTGTTCAACTTGTAATCGGTGCCAACGGTATAGCGCATCTGGTCGAGCGACAGACCGTCCTGCAGGTCGTTGAGCATCTCGATATGAGCGTAAGGAGCCCAAGCCGACTTCTTGCGCGACCACTTGAGCATCAAGCGACTACGCAACAGATGTTCACTCTCGTCGCCCACCACCTTGTCGCTGGCACGCTCACCCGTAGCGATGGAATAACGCTCGACAAACTGCTCGGTCTCGTAGGTATATTGGTAACGCTCGCGCAGGGAGAGTTCCAGGTGAGCCGGCAACTTCCAGCTGCCCGACAGAGAGACATAGGCACGATGGCGAGGGGAGTCGTACTCCTTATGGATATTCTTGGTCTTGACTGCCTCGGTGTAGTGACGATGAATGAAGGTGTAGCCCACATCGCTCTTGAGCCACTTGTTCCACTTGTACTCCAAGCCGGCACCCAGTGACCAACGTTCGCGGTCGCTCACACCATCCTGCGTGCGGAACTCGCCTTCCACTTCGGCCGAGAAACCTTTGGTGATTTTCTTCTCGGCACTCAGTTCCAAGCCCATACCCGTATCGTCGGCCCATGCCCCACAGACACAGGCACTTAGCAGGAGGAGGGATAAGATTCTCTTCTTCATAAATCAGAAATTAGGGACTTTCAATGTTTCATCGACGGTATTCTCTTCCTCCTCGTCCAACGGTTCGTAATGCACCTTGAGGAGAGTCATGTCCTTGAGGAAATCGACGGTACCTACCTCCACCTTGAGGACCTTGACGCCGAGGCGTTTTTCGAGGTCGGCCTTCATCTCGTCGTACTTCTCGGGCGTGATGAGGTCGATGCGGTCGTACTTGACATACTTACAGGCATTGTGCTTCAACTTCGAGGTGAGTTCGCCCAAGACGCAGGCCACGACGAAGAGGACGTTGACCGCCAACAGCGTCAACCAGTCGGTGCTGACAGCCAAGGCGTTGATGACACTCATGGAGATGATGACAAAGAGGTAGGTCATCTCGCGCACCGGCATGGACTCGGTTCGATATCGGATGATGCCGAAGATGGCGAACAGACCCAAGGCGAAACCGATCTTGATCTTGACGGAGCCCAACAGGAAGATCATCAGGAAGATGGAGATACTGATGAGGGCGAAGGTGAAATAGTAGTCAGCGCGACGGCTACGACGGAAATAGAGCATGTGGATGATGCCTATCACAAAGACGAGGTTGAAGCCGAAACGCAACAGCAGTTCGGTCAGTCCAGAGGACTCGAAGATTGGGTCTTCTGCTCCGCCAAGAAGGTCTTCTGCCTCGTTGGCAACAGATGCAATTAAATCGAAAAGCATATAGGGTAATAGTTTTAAGGGGATTAGGATAATGCCCCGGGATTAATAAATAATTTTCTTTGATAGGAGTTAATGGGAGTTATAAGGAGTTAACGGGCGTTACTACAGCGGTCGATTAGCTCTAACATTCGTCTGTTAACTCCCGCTATCTACAGTTAACTACAATTAACTCCCTTACGCACTTTCAGGAATTCATCTCTGCTCTTTGAGCCTCTCAATGCGGTGCAGTTTCTCTTTCAGGTTATTGCGCCGCAACTTGGGGTTGGTCAAAGCACAACCGATACAATATTTGCTGAATCCTCCTGGATGGATGTGCAGGCGCACCAAGAGATTGTACATAGGCGAGAAAGTCGCTCCGTCGCGCTTCAACTCGATGATGACCAAGTGAGCGATGTCGGCGTCACGGGTGTTCTCGTCGTTGTGAAAAGAGACACCGAGGTCGATGGTGAGGCGTTCGGTGAAAGCGCGGTTGACCAACGTGATACGTTCAAAGCGGTTCTCGACATGGGGCTTCAAGTCGGACAACTTGAACCACGACTTTTCGGCAATGAAGGCACCCGACTCTTGGGGCAACGTCTGGAGGCAGGTATTGGCCTCGAGGGTACAACCCGGCACCTCGATACGCTTCTTCTTGGTGCGGCCGTGGTTGTTCTTGTTCTTGACCTCCAGGAAGGTATTGTGCGTATCCTCATATTCGCGGATACGTATCTTCTGACGCACCTTTCGGCCCGACTGGTGGAGGTTGTACATCCGATGGTCGGCGGTGTCCAGATAGATGGTGTGATACGAAGCCGTCCTCTTTCCGTCCGTGCATTGCACATAGTAGTCGGGCGCCGCGATTCGAAGCAGCGGAGCCAGTTGGGCAATGGGAATGACATACTTGGTGTCGATACGGTTCATCAACTTGACGCCCTTCATCTGTTCCAACCCGATGGGCTCGAACTGCTGAAGTTCATCCTGGATGATGTCGTAACTACTGCTTTCTTGTATTTGATTCGGCATGTAAAGATTTATTGATGTAAGACACAAAGATTTGGTGGTCGTTTTTCGTATATGCAGTGATATAACGGAGGAATTGAAAAAAAATTGTACGCTACTTAAAATATTTTAAGTAATTTAACGTTTTATACCTGTTGGGTTAATCAACGTTAAGAATGTAACGTGTGTTATTCTCTCATCCATTCCTATTTAACAATCGTCTAAGTATGAAAAACTTCAAGTACTATGCTCCCACCTATGTGGAGTTCGGAAAAGGCACAGAACTGAAAGTAGGTCAGTTGGTCAAGCAATTCGGCGGTTCGAAGGTGCTGCTCCACTATGGTGGTCAGAGTGCCATCAAGTCGGGTCTGTTGGCCACCGTCGAAGACTGCCTCCAGAAGGCAGGTGTAGAATATGTCAAGTTGGGCGGCGTCGTGCCCAATCCCCATGTCTCGATGGTACGCAAGGGCATCGAAATATGCAAGCAGGAGGGCATCGACTTCCTTCTGGCTGTAGGTGGCGGCTCGGTCATCGACTCGTGCAAGGCTATCTCGGCAGGCCGATATATCGACCAGGATGTATGGGACCTCTACCTCCGCCGTGCCGAGGCAACTCGCTTCATGCCAATCGGTTGTGTACTCACCATCCCTGCTGCCGGATCGGAGATGAGCGATGGCTCGGTCATCACCAACGAGGAGGGTAACTTCAAGAAGGACTATGGCTCGGATGGCTTCCGCCCAAAGTTTGCCATCATGAACCCCGAACTCACTTTCTCGCTGTGGCAGACGGCGTGCGGTGTGACCGACATGATGATGCACACCATGGAACGTTACTTCAGCAAGGACGATGACATGGAAGTGACCGACGCCATCGCCGAAGCCATTCTCCGCACCTGTATGACCGAGGGTGTCAAGGTGCTCGACAACCCAACCGACTACAACAGCCGCGCCCAGATCATGTGGGCTGGCAGTGTGGCACACAACGACTTGACGGGATGTGGCACTTCGGGTGATTGGGCAACGCACTGTCTGGAACACGAACTGTCGGGCATGTTCGACGTCAGCCACGGTGCCGGTCTTGCCGCCATTTGGGGTAGTTGGGCAAGATACACTCGCAACGAGAATCTCCCCCGCTTTGCCCGTTTTGCTCGCAACGTCATGGGCGTCAACACGCAGGGAATGAGTGACTTGGAGGCTGCCGAAGCAGGCATCCAGGCTATGGAGCAGTTCTATCGCACCATCGGTATGCCCACCAATCTCCGCGAACTCGTGGGTCGTGAAGTGACCGAGGACGAGATTGCCGAAATGGCCGACAAGTGCAGCAACTATGGCAAGGGTACCGTCGGTTTCCTCAAGACCCTTTACCGCGACGACATGGCAGCTATCTACCGACTCGCCAAGTAAGGAAAAGTACAAAGGGACTAAGGACAAAGTACTAAGGAACAAGTTACTAAGGACTAAGTTAAGTACTAAGCAACTAAGTACAAAGTACAACACCCCTCGTTTCCAACTTTTTCTCCGTACGTCGCGGTTTTGCCGCGACCCTATTCATCTTTTTTCAGCTTTACTCTTTGAAACCAATCATGACGATGTTGCTTCTGCTCTGTGCCGGAGCAACGTTGTGGGGACAGACCAAAAAGGCGGACGGGACGACCCGAAGCCCGCTCTTCGACCAGTACGAAGTGCTCTATACGGCAGGTTCGCCGTGGGGCACTTCGGAATGGCGCAGTGTCGATAACACCGACTACTACAGCAAGTTCACGCAGATGCTGCAAGTCAGTTTCCTGCACCAGTTCAAGGGGCGTGAGTTCGGCGCGGCGACGGCGGGTTACCGTTATCCTGCCATGGGCTTCTACCTCCAATGGCTCGACTTCAGCCACCTGCGGATGCGTGACAAGAACCACCCGTCGGACAAATATTCCTACGGACATATCGCCTCGGCAGGCTTTGTGTTGCACCAGACTTGTTGGACAAACGGACGTTGGAGTGGTCACATCAAGATGCAGGACGGCGCCGCCTATGTCTTCGACCCCGTCTATATCGTCCAAGGCAGTAACGTCATTGCCACTATGGCCAAACCCTGGCAGTTCCTGCTCGGCGTGGGTTGGTACTTCGACTATGAGTTGAGCCAACACGGTGTCCTCTCTTTCGGTCCGCAGTTTACGCACATGAGCAACAGCGGATTAGGCGATTACAATACCGGCATCAACAACTTCTCGCTCAGTGTCGCCTACCGCTATCAAAAGAATGGTCGTAACCCCGTCTGCCCGAAGGAGAAAGCACTCCTGGAGAAGGATGGTTCGACCTTCCGCCCCCACCTCTACTTCAGCGGCGCGGCGGGTCTGGGTGGTGTCTATTTCGAACACTCTGAACGCGCCAACGGACAACTCTCTGCCATGGCCGACGTCATGTACCGTCTCACTCCCACCCACGGCGTGGGCATGGGCATCGACTATTACCATTGCGCTCAACCCGACCGCTGCGGACGCACCGACTATGTCGGCATGGGCGTGAAGTATGACCATTGGTGGGGCGGCTTCGTCTTCCATGTGCAAGGAGGTGTCTATCTGAACGACCGCCGCCCCATCAAGTGGAAGGGTATGTCCCGCTTCTACGAGAATATCGGCTACAAATATGTCTTCTGTCGCACCCGCACGGTCTCGCCCTACATCGGTGTCTATACCAAGGGCAACGGTTTCAACGCCGAACAGATGGTTTTTTCCCTGGGTTGTATGCTTCACTAAGTGACGTCGTCAGACAGCGTGACGCCAGTCTCCCTCCCAGAGGCTGGCGTCACGCTGTGTATGGGGTGCCCTTTTTAACCATTGTACAAACACACCAATGGGCAATCCCTTAGGAAGGCAGGGTTGTTGTCCGACGGACTATCAACCTAACCCGATAATAATCAATCTTCGACATATTCCAGGATGTCCCCTGGCTGGCAGTCGAGGGCCTGGCAAATGGACTCCAAGGTGGAGAATCGGACGGCCTTGGCCTTGCCCGTCTTGAGGACAGAGAGATTGGCAGCCGTGATGCCAATCTTCTCGGCCAATTCCTGTGATGACATCTTTCGTTTGGCCATCATCACATCTATATTTACGATAATGCTCATAATCTCAAATGGTTAGTTTGTCAGTTTCCTCGGCACGGACCGCTGCCAGATAGAGCAGTGCAAGGCACAATACGAAGGCCGACGGCCCCACAGAAGTAATATTGAAGATGGCATATTTGAGCGTACCCATTGTCATCATACTGAACACGCCACTTATTATGGTCGTCAGGAGCGAAACGCCCGCGATACAGGCCAGGAAATAGGCATTGCGCTTGTTGAAAAAGGTGTCCTGCTTCAGACCGCGAATGCTGATGAACAAAAATACAATATACAAAGAATCAACGACAATGCTACGGGAACAGTAGATCAGGACAACTCCGTATCCATACAATGAAACACCGCTGTCAAAATCCATCTGTTCTATATTCAGCAGGGAATCGGCCAACTGAATACCTGCGTAAACGACATTGATGGCCATGAATACCATCGTCACACTCAATGCCCAATAGAGCAATACTTTTAATTTATTGTTTTTCATATTATTACTTTTATGATCAATATACTTTAGCTGAATTTTCAGTTGAAAAGGCTTTTCAATTGTCAATTATCAATTATTATATAGTGAGTTCCTGTTCATCCTTCAGGTCCTTGCCCATCAGGATGACCTGCGAGACAATCAGCAGTACGAAACCGAGTATCATCACCAACGAACTGGTCTCGTTGTGATAGGCAATGTGATAATAGGCGATATGGAACGTATAGCTGGCATAGAGATAGGTCACATAGCTAATGAGGGAATTAAGCAGATAGTAGAGAACCAATAGCCAGCCCGTCCTCTCCATTCCTTTCGAGACATTGGCCACGAAAACCTCTCCCTTGCGGATGCGGCGAGTAAGTTTGATAGCCAACACAACAATCCAGACAATCAGTACGAGCGATGGCAAGAAGGCGATGAAGGTGAGAATCACAAGAGGCTGGTGTTCTTCCGTTGCAGGCATCTTCAACTTTACCTTTTCCATATCCATCCAATTGACGTTTTTTGGTCCACCATGTATAGCGTCGTGCCACGTTGATTGAATCATGGGAGGCGTGCCGCAATAGGGTCTGACGTACAGAGACAGTTCGATGGCTGCTTTCTTGTAGGTCACTACGCCGCCCTCAATGCTGTCTTGCGTATAGAAGTCCGTGGGCATTGAAATGAATTCCAGTTTGTGACCAGGGGCAACCACGTTGGTGTCCGAATGGAAGGAAAAGACATCCGCAATCAGCGCTCCGAAAAGAAATACAATGAGCAGGGTGCTGTAAATCTTCAACTTTTTCATTAGATAGTATTGTTTAAGATGATTAATGTAATTTGATTCGATAATAATTTATCGTTTTTCGATATGCAAAGATATATCATCCACTTCAAACAACGCCTCTTTTACAACAAATAATTATCGAATAACGATAATTTTATAGTGTTTATCAGCATATTGTCATATTCATTTAGCAAAACTATCCTTTTTCGCAGCATCCATCAG
>CACYQQ010000210.1 GCA_902776605.1 uncultured Bacteroidales bacterium
TCGGCGAACTGGATAGGGAAATTGCTCTGGGCATGCAATGCCAGCATTGACATCAGCCCGAGACATAGTGTAAATACTTTTTTCATAGGCGACAATATAATTAGTAATTGATTATTCGACTTTACTCTTTACCACCTGCACGACGCCCTCCTGGTTATAGACAAAGGCGACGATGCTCAGGTGAGCAACGTTCCACGCTGCATCGATTTCTTGCTCGTAGGTCTGTTCCTCTGTATCGGACAGTGCAATCTTGACCTCCTCACCCCACATGCCGTTGACCTCTTTCCGAAGCACATGGTTATGGATGTATTCGCGGTCGCGCGAACCGTCGGGCATAAACTGAACCGCTTGAATGCTGTCCTCCAATACCCAGACCTGCACTTTTCCGGTCACGTCGCTCGACAAGGCCGTCTCCTGCACCGTGATGGCAATCTGGTCTCCATCCCGACGGGCCGACAACTCCATCTGGAGCGGCGAATCTTTTGCCAACTCCTCGGTCACGGCCTTCGTCCAATCGGAGTAATTGACTGCTCCATGTCGGTTGACCAGTCCAATGGGCTGATACTCCAAGTTCCAGTAACGGAAGTAGTTATCGCCAAACTCGGTAGCCAATCCTATGTTGTTGGCATTACCCTTGTAGCCCAATGGTCCGCCATGAATGCCGACCGCCACCACATGGTCGCCATACTCGGTCAACAACTGCTCGATTACATCCGTACCCAACGGACAATTGAGACACTTCTGACCTGTGAAGTCCTCCAGCAGGACGACCCGTTTGGCCTGCGCTTTCTCTACTGCTATCAGCCGTTCGTCCTCGGCGACATAGTCACACGCCGTACACGTCAGCAACGAGAGGAACAACCAGTATATATTTTTCTTCATGAAGCCTTAGAAATTATAGTTGTACGACATCGTGAAGCCCTTCGTGGCGGGCACATAACGGCACACGCCGCCGCTACAGTTATACCCCGCACGGGTACGTCCGTATCCTGCCTGAAGTCGGTGACTGCCAACGTTATAGGTCACCAGTCCCTGATAGTAATGGGTGTCGGTCTCGCCGCAGTTCCACATGTCGCTGGCAGTAACCATCCAGTGTGGCGCCAACGACAGTTCGGCCAAGGCGAAAGCCCAATCACCTTCATCCTGCCGGGTGGAGAGGTACTGCAACTCGGTGCGTAACTTGGTGTTACGGGCCACCTGGAACATCGCGTCGGCCACAAAGATGTCGGAATGGATCATACCGCCCTCGCCCTCGACGACCGTCTTGTTGTATCGCTGGTTCATGTACATCACGTTCAACTTCACCCCTTTCGCCAGTCGGCGGCTCACCTGTACGTTCAGGTCCTGATAGTAGGTGTCGTCACCCCACTTCAACCAAGCCTGCTGGATGGCACGCACATACGAATAGTTCAGTTTCACGTTCATGCCGTACTTGCCTCCGACGGCCGTCTTGCGCTTGAAGTTATAGCCCACTTCGGTCTGGTAAGCCCATTCACCCTCAGCCAGTTGCGTGGCATAGGGATAGAGTGCTGCCAAGGCATACGTATGGTCGAGCGTGAAAGCGGGCAGGTGGTTGATGAAACACGACGTGCCCAACCGGCTGCGCTGACTGCGGAACGACATGTTGTCCGACCGTTTGGCCTGTACCAAGAGGCTCAACCCTTTCTCGGAATAGGAACCCGAAAGCATGGCAACATGCCCGGGGGCATAGTCATATCGGTTGTCGAACGAGGGGTCCTGCCCCTTCTGTGCATATTCGGCCAACAGACCCCATGGACCATGGTTCACGTTGGTACGTACATCCCAGGCATTCACATACTTAGGCAGGTTCCACCGATGGGTCGGGTCGGCAAAGATATCCTCATCCTTCTCGTATTTGTTCACCCACGAGGCACCAAGACTCCATCGTGTGTCGTGCTCCTGCATGGCGGGCAACCATTCGTCCAACGCCAACTCGGCATCGGCGCCCGACACCAGACCGCCGTCCCATTTCCAATAGTGACGTTGCTTGCCCGACAACACCTTGAATGTCAGACCCTTGCCGGCTCTCACTTGCAGTCGGCCGCCCAACAGCGAGTTGTCGATACCCAAGGAACGCTCCTCGTAGGTGCGGAGGATGAATCCCGAACCGAACTGCTCATAGAAGGTACCCAAAGTCAGTTCCACCTTGCCGAACTTGCCTTTGCCCCAGAAGTTGGGTACGCCCCAACCCTGAAAGTCGTTCTCGAAGCCAGGCAACGGGTGCTCCAAATACTCCAACCGCGCTCCGGCATCGACGTAGTGACTCTGCAACTGCAAATCGACATAGGTATTGGTGAGGAAGTCGCCCGTCTTGTTGGCACCAATCTTCTCGTCGTCCTGCGGCACCAACATGTCGCTCTGCACACTACCCGAGAAGACCACCTCTTTCTGCTCCTCCTGGCCGTACAACGGCACAAAGGCAAAGGCGCTACCCAACAACCATAACACTCTGCTCGTCATCGTCTCAGCCCGTTATTTGATGAGTTCACGCACCTTCTCGATCAACTCCTCTTCGGCGCCATCGGTATAACCGTTGTGCTTATAGACGATGGTTCCCTTGCCGTCGCAGACCAACACAAAAGGAATGGTCTGGACGCCCAGGGCACGCTTGAAGTCACTGTTGGGGTCCAACAGCACGTCATACTCCCAACCGTGATTGGAGACCAGCGGTTTCACCTTATTTATATTCTGTGCCTGGTCGATGCTCACTGCATAGATCTTGACACCCGTCTCCTTCTGCCAGTCCTCATATACTTCGGCAATGGCATCCAGTTCACGGTTGCAAGGCTTGCACCAAGTGGCAAAAAAATCAACGATAAATGGCTTACCTCCATTCCTTAACGTATCTGTATTCACCGTTTTCCCATCCATCGTCTTCAACGTCACAGAAGGGAGTTGGGCGAAAGCATCCAACGAGAACAAACCGGAAAGGAATAAAATAAACAATAGTTTTTTCATAATTTAGTTATAAAAATACAAATACATTTTGCAAAGTGCTGCAAAGATAGATAAAAAAGTAATAAAATGAAACAAAAATCATCTTTTTTTCACAAAATAGGCCCCAAAAACACAAAAATACCATCTATATGGTAGATAAAATGATAGTATTGTGGACAATTTCACTGCTCAACCGGTGTTTTTCCTCACCGATTTCTGCTCCACAATTTTCCGTTTGGCTTTTCAGGTTACCCCAAAGTTCTCACGCTGCAAAAATAAGGTTTTTTTCCTCAATACCAAAGAGTTCGCCTCAAAAAATCACTTTTCCCCACCTCTTCAACACCGAATTTTTCATAAGACATAATGCTTAATTCTTTTCCCTCAATCTTTTCTCTTTTGCTATATCCTTCAACAGTTTAATGGAGAGAATCAAGTCAGGAATTGTCATTGTAAGCACCAAAGAAATAAGACCAATCTTCCGAATAGGAGAATCGTATACGCCAAAAGCCATAATGACTAAAAGACATATTAAATTATATGCTCCAATAAAAAACAGAATATATCTAAAAGAATAATCACGCTTAAAAAGGACATTCACCTTTATAAAATACTCCATTATAACAAATGTGACAAAATGTACGATGAGAAGAATATTTTCCCAATAATACATAGGCACAAAATCTGGTACATTACTAAAAACGATATACCAAATGATAAATAGAACTGCTGAGAGTATCAGCTGAAACACTGAGCAAACACTATAACCAATCTTTCTCATACGTCCATAATTGTTTCTCGGCCACAAAAATACAACATTTCTCGGAATTCTCCAAATTTTAGCTGGCAATTAACGTGAGCTCAACAAAATATTCTTACATATCCAACCAAAAGGTTGTTATCACGGATGTTGCCAATCTCGTCATTCTCCAATCTGTCGCCCATTCTGGGCTTTCGCTGGTTATGTCACACAGCAGGGGTTACGCTTCGCTCACCACCTGCCTGTGGTCTGTCACTCCTTCGGAGTTTTGGTTACTCTCTCCCTTCAACACAGGGGTTACGCTTCGCTCACCCCTGCCTGTGGTCTTGCCAGCCCTTCGGGCTTGCTTTTTTCA
>CACYQQ010000211.1 GCA_902776605.1 uncultured Bacteroidales bacterium
CATTTGTTGTTGAACATGATTGTAATAGTTTTAAGTTGTTACTCTATTTACGCTGCAAAGATAGCCTATTTATTTGATAATTATGTAATCAAAAGATGCCAAAAAATGGTAGAAATAGGAAAAAACATACATAATGTCTCAAATTTACCATCATAAAATTGGTTTATTCACTGAAAGGGCTACCTTTGCTGATATGAAAAACGATACGATCACTAACTATGACCTGACTCCCTCAACGTCGGGAGAAGAACGGTTCCGCCTACGCCACATGCCTGAGGCTTTTGCCAAGGAGGGGTTGCGCAATGAACAGTTGCATACCCACTCTTTCTATACCATCATCTGGTTCCAACGGGGTGAGGGTGAGCACTTTGTGGACTTCGACCACTATCCTGTACTACCGGGACGTGTGTTCTTCCTTTCGCCTGGACAGTTGCATTGCTTCGATAGCCGCCACAACCAGACAGGTTATATTCTGGAGTTCAGCGACGACTTCCTTCAGGACGAGATGTCGAGCGAGAGCCTGTTCTTAAAATATGATGTCTTCAACGCCTTCGATACATTGCCTTATCGAGACGTAACGCCTTCGGCTTCTGCCGATTTGCAGACGTTGACCAACGCTATCCAACGTGAACTGGAGAATGTCGATGCCTTTGCTCATCACGATACGTTGGCGATGCTGGTTCGACTTTTCCTTATCGCTGTGCAACGTGCCGGGCAGATTGACGAGACACGTAACAGCCTCACTTTCACCTCGCCGAAGCATCGCCTCTTTGTCCGATTCCGCCAGACGTTGGAGTGTAACTTCTCGCACATCCATACGGTGCAGGAGTATGCCCACCAGTTGGGCATTACGGCCAAGACGTTGACTAACTGTACGTTGGAGTGCGCTCACCAGACACCGTTGGCACTTATCAATGAACGTCTCTTGCTGGAGGCGCGCCGACTCTTGAAATATACGGACCTGACCAGCAAGGAGGTGGCTTTCCAACTGGGCTTCGATGACCCTTCGTACTTTGTCAAGTTCTTCAAGCGGGGCACGGGATTGCTGCCATTGGATTTCCGAGGAGAATAATCCTTGACAATTATTTGTTATACTGCCATCTGTTTCACCCTTTGAGACGGATGGCAGTTATGTTTCGTCCTGTCTCAATTCCTTCGCGTCGAGCCGAATAGAGCATTTCTTGCTCGAAGGTGCAAAGGGGCGAACAATCAATCTTGTCCAATTCTACCTCTTCTTCCAACAGATCCATCACATTGCTTTGGCGTAAGTCCAGGTGCGGACGGGCGTATCCGTCCATGACGCAGGAGGCACGTCCTGCCTCGACAAACTCTTGTGCCACCTCGGGTCCGACCTCGTAGGCGGTGGGAGAGATGCTGGGTCCAACCATTGCCCATAGGTCTTGAGCGCGGCAGTTTAAGTCGTTCTTCATCAGCTGGATCGTCTTTTGGACGATGTGTTTCACCGTTCCACGCCAGCCGGCGTGAATGGCGGCAACGAGGTGTTGGCGCTCATCGTAGAGCAAGATAGGAACGCAGTCGGCGGTGCGAATGCCAATCCATTGACCCGGAATGTCGCAAATGACGGCATCGGCTTCAATACTGAACGGGGCGGGAATGGGTTGCCCGCTTCTCAGCAAATGAATATGTGTGCCGTGTACTTGTTTCGGTAGCCAAATTCCCTCTTCTGCCTGCTTCGTCTCCTTCATGGACGAAAAGTGTTCAATCTCTATGTGTTGAAGCAGAAGTTGCGACTGAAATACCTTGCCGCGATTCTCTATCTCTGATATCTGCATGGATAGTGGGTTATCTATTTTGAAAGGAGTTAATGGGAGTTAAAAGGAGTTATCGCTTCGCTCAAGGAGTTAACGGACGTTACAACCTTTCAATTGGAAAATACCTTGTCTAAGGGTTGGTCCCACTCGTCGGTGGGAATCTCCTTGACCAACTGACACCCGAAGGCAACACCCCACTTGGGACAATGTAGGGAGGGTATCAGGCGGTCGTAATATCCTTTTCCTCGACCCATCCGCGCTCCCTCCTGTGTGAATGCCCGTCCGGGGATGATGGCCAGATCTACTTGCTCTAACTGGCTGGTTTCCAAGGTGGGAGCATTGGCCGAGGGCTGGGGCATCAAGACCCGTTTGCCGCTGTCCTGAGCATCTTGCAGGAGCAATCCCAAGTCCACTTCGTCGGGCAAAGCCTCGTAGAGGAGCACCGTCTCGGCTTGTTGCCATTCTGCCGTGCCGATAATCTGGAGGCAGACAAAGAGCGATTCGTTCTCTTTGTCCGAAGCCCTCATGCGGGCTACTTTCGCCTTGATTTGTTCACGGAGTTCTTTCTTGGTCATGGAGTTAAGTACAAGGTACCAATTACGAATTATCAATTACTAATTACCAATTGCCCTATGCTTGCGCTCAATTCTCACTCACACGAAAGACGATGCGGAAAACACCATCGGCATACGAGGTCGATGAGATGCGGAAGTTGCCGATCTCTTTGGTGCTCTTGACGTGGGTGCCGATGCAGGCGCATACATCATAGTCGCCGATGCGCACCAGCCGTAGGGTTTCGGAAGCATCTTCGGGCAATTTGTCCAACGGCACATCGGCAGGGACAGCATCGCGCGTGACATATTCGTAGGTGACAGGCAAGTCCTTTTCGATCAGCTCTTGTATGGTGTGCTCTATTTGTTCAATCTGTTCAGGAGTAGGAGCTTGTGCCAAGGGCCAGTTGATCTTGCTCTTCTTGCGTTCAATATGTGCATTCTTGGATCGTCCGCAGTGGAACATCCTGTCCATGGTTTGGTTCAGCAGATGCTCTGCTGTGTGCGCAGGAGGAAATTCCTCTTTGTTGTGCGCGTTCAGGATGGTCGTTGTGAGGTCGTTTTCCATCAGGTCAATATTGTGGTATATTAGTAAAAACTTATAGGGGAAAGCTGAGATTTCCCTTTGAATTTCAGTTTGCAAAGATATATTTATTTTGCCAATATACCAAATTTCTCTTCAGATTTCTTTTTTTTTGATTTATTTTTTTATAAATATTTGGTTGTTACAAATAAAGTACTTATCTTTGCCACGAGTACAAAAGAATAAAGTATTCCCAAAACTAATACCTTTCTCTCTTTCGTATCCATTCGAATCCCATCGCGGGGTTCCGCTATCGTTTTAATATAACCCAATCAAAATATCGTTATTATGAACCTTTTTGGCAAGAATGTATTCATCATTGCGCTGACAGGTATCGCTTGTTTGTTTTCTGCTTGTGGCCCAAGCCCCAAGGAAGAGGCGGTGAACAGATTGCGCGACTTATGCAATGATGCAAAGGCCAATTCCAAATATTATACCGACGAGCAATGGATTTCTTTCCTCGATGAATATCAGGCTGTTGATTCATTGTTGTCCAAGTATGTCTTCGACGATCATGAGTTGGCCGAGATAAGTCCAATGAAAGGCCGTTGTGCCGCCTATGCCATGAAAGCAAGGTCCGTGAAGGAATCTCTGCGTTTGGATAATGCCCTCCACGACAGTCGCGGCGTCTTCAAGGGCTACGACAGCGGCAAGTAAACCATCTCTCTTTTCGACTCCCTCTGCCGTTTCGGCAAGACAATAACAATTCAGGCTCTGTAGTGAATGTCAACTACAGAGCCTGCATCGTTTTTCGTGACTCAAGTTTCGCAAGTGCGATAAGGGAGTTCATTTCATGGAGTTAACTGACGAAAGCTTTAGTTATCGGAAGCCCTTTAAACCTATGGTTGTAACGTCCGTTAACTACTTGAGCGAAGCGATAACTCCTTTTAACTCCCATTAACTTCTTCTCATGCCCCCTCTTTTTCTAAGTCTAATACTTGATATTTAG
>CACYQQ010000212.1 GCA_902776605.1 uncultured Bacteroidales bacterium
CAACCGACAACGTATTGCCATTGCTCGACGCTATCTTGGAGAATATCCCAGCACCAGAGATTATTGAGGGTCCTACCCAGATGTTGATCACCTCGTTGGAGTACTCCAGCTTCGTGGGACGTATCGCTGTGGGTCGCGTACACCGCGGTTCGGTCAAAGCAGGACAGGAGGTGCTCCTGATGCACCACACCGACGAGGGTGTCGTAAGCAAGAAGGTCAAAGTGAAGGAGCTCTACACCTTCGAGGGTATGGGCAAAAAGAAAGTCGATGAGGTATTCTCGGGCGACATCTGTGCCATGACTGGTATCGAGGGCTTCGAGATTGGCGACACCATCAGCGACGTAGAGGCCGCCGAGGCTATGCCACGCATCACCGTGGACGAGCCAACCATGTCTATGCTCTTCACCATCAACGACTCACCTTTCTTCGGCAAGGACGGTAAGTTCGTCACCAGCCGCCAGATTCAGGACCGTCTCACCAAGGAGTTGGAGAAGGACGTAGCCCTGCGCGTTGTGAAGGACGAGACCAGCGATGGCAGGTGGCTCGTATACGGCCGTGGCGTGTTGCACCTCTCTATCTTGGTCGAGACCATGCGCCGCGAGGGTTACGAGTTGCAGGTTGGTCAGCCACAGGTTATCGTCAAAGAGATTGACGGCCAGAAGTGCGAACCAATCGAACAGATGACCATCAACTGCCCCGAGGAATACTCTTCGAAGATGATCGATATGGTGACCCGTCGTAAGGGCGAGATGGTCAGCATGGACACACAGGGCGACCGCATCCACATGGAGTTCAAGATTCCTTCGCGCGGCATCATCGGCCTGCGTACCAACGTCTTGACCGCTTCGGCAGGTGAGGCCATCATGGCACACCAGTTCCTGGGCTACGAGCCTTGGAAGGGCGACATCGTACGCCGTATCAACGGTTCCATCATCTGTATGGAGAGCGGTACAGCCTTTGCATACGCCTTGGACAAGTTGCAGGACCGTGGTAAGTTCTTCATCTTCCCACAGGATGAGGTATATGCCGGTCAGGTCGTCGGCGAACATGCCAAGGACAAGGACCTTACCGTCAACGTCACCAAGTCGAAGAAACTGACCAACATGCGCAGTAAGTCGAGCGACGAGAAGGCCTCGCTCATTCCGCCAAAGGTATTCTCGCTCGAAGAGGCATTGGAATACATCAAGGAGGATGAGTACGTAGAGGTTACTCCTCACTACCTCCGTATGCGCAAGATTATTCTCGACGAACTGGAGCGCAAACGTATCCACCGCGCTGCAGGCATCGAAGACGAAGATGAATAAATTACTTTTCGGTTCAGCAAAGTGCTCGAAATAAGTGCTTTGCTGAACCGAAAATAGTTAATAGTAGACCCTCCTAACCTCCCTGCTTAGGGAGGAACCAGATAGACAGGTCTTCCCCTTACATTATTCATGAAGATTTTAGATTGGTACATCATCAAGAAGTTCTTGGGCACGTATTTCTTCACGATTGCCTTGATCCTCTCCATCGCCATCGTATTGGACTACAATGCGAAGTTGGAGAAGTTCACCGCGCATGAAGCACCCTCGTGGGAGATCATCAAATACTACCTGAACTTCGTCCCCTACTTTGCCAACCTCTTCAGCCCCTTGTTCGTATTCGTTGCCTGTATCTTCTTCACCAGTAAGATAGCAGGCGACAGCGAAGTCATTGCCATGCTGGCATCGGGTGTCAGTTTCAACCGACTGCTGCGCCCCTATCTGGTATCGGCTGCCTTCCTGGGCATTCTGACCTTTGTCCTGAACAGTTTCGTCATCCCCGTGACGAGCATCGACCGCATCGAGTTCCTCAACACCTACTACAAGGACAAGCGCGTCAAGTCGTCGGCCAACAACCAGTTCATGGTGGAGCCAGGCGTGGTGGTGTTCCTCTACCGCTTTGAAACCAAGACGAATACGGGTACCCGCTTTGCCCTGGAACGCTATGAGGACAAGAAACTGGTGTCGCGCCTCACTGCAGACAAGGCCCAATACAAGGGTGACTACAAGTGGGAACTGACCCGATGGAACATCCGCGACATCAACCCGGATGGCGAGACGTTGCAATCGGGATTGAAGATGGACACCCTGATATCCATCGCCCCGGAGGACATCATCTTCCAAAAGAACGACTTCGAGAAGATGACAACCCCCCAGTTGAGTGCCTATATTGACAAGCAACGACAGCGTGGCACGGGTAACATCCAGGAGTTCGAGATAGAGTACCACAAGCGCTTCGCGGCAATTGCTACTTCGTTCATTCTCACGCTGATGGCGGTATGTCTGTCGTCCAAGAAAGTACGCGGTGGCATGGGTATCAACCTGGGCATCGGCTTAGTGTTGGCTTTTCTCTACATCCTCTTTCAGACGGTATCGTCATCCTTCGCTGTAAGTGGTGACATGTCGGTACTGACGGCTGTATGGTTGCCCAACCTCATCTTCCTGCTCATCACCATATACCTATATAAATATAAAGCACCTCGCTAACGGCGAGCCGTTAGCGAGAGAAGAGTGAAAAATTAAAAATTAAGAATTAAAAGTTATATATAATTGCATTTGGAGCAATAACTGATAACTTTTTTACGACATAAAAACCTATGGAAGTCCTCAAACACGAATGCGGCATTGCCCTAATCCGTTTGCTCAAACCCTTGGAGTACTACCAGGAGAAATATGGCACCTGGATGTACGGCTTCAACAAACTCTATCTGTTGATGGAGAAACAGCACAACCGAGGGCAGGAAGGTGCTGGTTTTGCCGTCCTCAAGATGGAAGCACACCCTGGCGAAGAGTTCTTCTTCCGCGAAAGGGCACAAGGCAGCAATGCCATCAGCGAGATTTTCTCGAAGGCCAACCATAAGTTCGAGGACTTCACGTCGGAGCAGATGCACGATGCTGAGTATGCCAAGATGCATATACCCTATGCCGGCGAAATCTACATGGGTCACCTCCGTTACAGCACCACGGGCCGTTCGGGACTGGATTTTGTCCACCCCTTCATCCGCCGCAACAACTTCCGAGACAAGAGCTTATGCGTGTGCGGCAACTTCAACCTCACCAACGTCGACGAAATCTTCGAGGAGGTAATGGAAAGCGGACAACACCCACGCCGCTATTCGGACACCTACATGATCTTGGAGCAGCTGGGCTTCCGACTGGACCGCGAAGTGGAACGCCTCTATGCACAATATAACGACGGAGTGCGCACCGGACGTGAGGTAACGAAAGAGATTGAACGCCACATCGTCGTCGAGAACATCCTCAAGACAGCCTCCCCTAGCTGGGATGGCGGTTATTGCATCTGCGGCATGACGGGTTCGGGCGAGTGCTTCGCTGTACGTGACCCTTGGGGCATCCGTCCAGCCTTCTACTACAAGGATGACGAGATTGTCGTCGTAGCCAGCGAAAGACCTGTCATTCAGACCGCTTTCGGAGTGGCCCGTGCCGAGGTGCATGAGTTGCAACCTGGTCAAGCCATCATCATCAACCAAGCTGCCGAAGTGCGCGTGTCGCAAATCAACCCCAAGCAGAAGGTGAAGCAATGCTCCTTCGAGCGCATCTACTTCAGCCGTGGCAACGACGCTGACATCTATCAGGAACGCAAACGACTGGGATTCTTGTTGGCCGAAAAAGTAAGCAAAGCGTGTGATGACGACTTCCAGCACTCGGTGTTCTCGTTCATCCCCAACACCGCCGAGGTGGCTTACATGGGATTGGTCGAAGGTTTGAACCTCCTGCTCAACCAACAGAAGGCCAAGATGATTCAGAAACTCGGAGCCAACCTCTCCGACCAGCAGTTGAACGACATCCTGAACCTCCGCATCCGCAACGAGAA
>CACYQQ010000213.1 GCA_902776605.1 uncultured Bacteroidales bacterium
AGGTTGCCAGAACGACTTTCGGAGGCCGATTTGCTATGCAAGATAAGAATCAAAGCACCACAGATGCCCAAGACGACACCCAACATCTTCTGCCAAGTGAGCCGTTCGTGGAGGACGATGGTGGTGAGTAGGAGGGTGACGATAGGCATGGTGGTGGTCATGATGCTGGCATTGGTGGGAGCGGTGAGACTCAACCCGATGGTGAAACAACATTGGTTGGTGACAATACCAAAGAGACCGGCTCCGGCAAAGAGCAGACGGTCGCGCCAACAGACATGTTCGTCCAGACGGGTCAACCACCCGAACACCCAGAAACAGAGCATGCTACCCACCACGCGGAAGGTGACTAAGTCGATGCCGCTGATACCTTGGTTCATGGCATCCTTGCCCAACGGAGCCATCAGACCCCAGATGATGCACGCCCCCAGGATGTTGAGGTGTCCGACGACGTTTGCATTCGTATATTTATTCATCGTGAAAAGAGTTGCAATACTTCAATAACGCGGTGCAAAATTACTTGTTTTTGATGAATGTTGTGCGCAGATAGCCCTTTTTTAGAGAAAATATTTCTTATTTGGGTGCAGAAACAGGAATTTTTCTCTATAGATACGTCAATTCTAATATTTTATTTGTATCTTTGGCGACTACAAACTTATAAATTGCTGATATGAGTGTTTCCGAGATATTACAGAAAACCGACAAGACCTTATTCTCGTTCGAGGTGCTCCCTCCGTTGAGGGGCAAGAGCATTGACCAGATCTACAAGACGGTAGATAAGTTGATGCCGTTCCATCCCGCTTTCATTGAGATTACCACCCATCGGAGTGACTTCGTCTATAAGGAAGTTGCCCCGGGACAGTTCAAACGCGTGGAGGAACGTGTCCGTCCGGGCACAGTGGCCATTGCTTATGCCATCAAGCAGAAGTATGGGTTGCCCGTCGTGCCTCACATGATATGCTCGGGATACTCGCAACAGGAGACCGAGAACGAGTTGCTCGACTTGGCCTTCCTGGGATTGACCGACCTCCTGGTTCTGCGGGGCGACAAGTCGAAGCAGGACAGTCGTTTCATCCCGAAAGAGGGCGGCTTGAAGTATGCCAGCGAACTTTGCGAACAGGTCAATGCCTTCAACGAGGGGCATCTGCTCTTTGGCGAGAGTCATGAACTCTGTCGGGAACAACCCTTCTCGTACGGCGTGGCAGGTTATCCTGAGAAGCACGAAGAGGCCATGAGTCAGTCGGCCGACATGCGTGCCCTGAAGCGCAAGGTCGATCTGGGAGCAGGATACATCGTCACGCAGATGTTCTTCGACAACCAGAAATACTTCGACTTCGTGCAACGTTGTCGCGAGGCCGGTATCACGGTGCCCATTGTGCCTGGCTTGAAGCCGCTCAGCACCTTGAACCATTGTACTATGCTTCCTCGCACGTTCCATATCGACTTTCCCGACGAACTGGTGCAGAAGTTGGAGAAATGTGCCACCAACGAGGATGTGAAGCAGGTGGGCATCGAATGGTGCGTGCGCCAATGTCAGGAACTGAAGGAGCATGATGTGCCTTCGCTGCACTTCTATTCGATGAATGCGGCAGCCCAGATAGAGACTATCCTGAACTTGTTATAAGGGCAAGTTAATTACAAATTACGAATTACAAAATACTGTACTCCCTGTCGGTTAAAAACAAAGAAGAAGGAGATGACGTTAAGAGAGGCTTTTGCTAAGAAGGTATTGTTGTTGGATGGCGGTATGGGTTCCATGCTGATGAAGGGCAACAACGATGAGTTGTCGCTCACTCAACCTGACTTGATACTGGACATACACCGCCGTTATGTGGCGGCAGGAGCTGATGTGCTCACTACCAACACTTTCTCTTCGCAGCGTGTGTCGCAGCACGAGTATCATCTGGAAGACCGTATCGTCGAGATGAACCGTGCAGGTGCACGTTTGGCACGACAGGCAGCACAGGAGTGCAAGGAACGTCAGGTGTTTGTCCTGGGCGATGTTGGTCCTACCAGCAAGATGCTCTCCATGAGCGAGGATGTCAACGACCCGGCGGCTCGTTCTATCTCGTTCGACGAACTGGAAGATGCTTATTTCGAGCAGATTCATGCGTTGTTGGGCGAGGGGGTAGATGGCATCCTGATTGAAACCATCTTCGACACGCTCAATGCCAAGGCGGCGCTCTCGGCTTTCCTCAAATCCAAGGAGCAATGGCTTCAATCGGGTAAGGCGGAGGTGGCCGATGTCGAAGTGCTGCTCTCCATGACGGTGTCGGATGCCTCTGGACGTACTCTGTCGGGACAGACGGTCGAGGCTTTTGTCATCTCCGTGGCTCATGCCAACCCCTTGTGCGTAGGTTTGAATTGCGGATTGGGCGCCGATGGCATGACTCCGTACCTCCGACAGATGTCGGCGTGTGCCTCTTGCTATGTCTCCTGTCACCCTAATGCAGGTTTGCCTAACCAGTTTGGCGGCTACGACGATACGCCTCAGGACATGGTACAGCAGATGCAACCTTTCTTTGCGGAGCATCTGGTGAACATGATTGGCGGTTGTTGTGGTACCACGCCCGACCATACGGCTGCCATGCGTCAGATGATTGACACTCTGCCATCGGATTATTCTATTCGTCGCCCTGCTGCCTGGCAAAGAACGCATCTACCCGCAATACTTGCCTGACCGCGGAGCAAAAGCCCATAGCGACCGCCTCTGGGGTCACCACCGTGCCTATGACTACTACAGGAACTCTCTTTATGATTTCCGCCGTGTGGACATCTGCCACTGCTTCGACAGCCTGAATGGGCACACCCCCTACCTCCTCTTCACCAAGACCGGCACCCACTGGAGCAACATAGCCTGCACCTATGCCTTCGACTCGATAATGCGCTATATGCAGACCTTCGGCCCCGCCATCCGTCCCGTGACCCTCGGCCAACCCCACCGCGGCCGAACCCGCGAGCCGGACGCCGACCTTGACGACCTTCTGAACAAAACCTTCCGCATACCCGCCGAGCGCAACCAATACATAGACGTAACCCTTGCCGACCCCGCCCCGAAGAGGAACCCCTCGCTCATCGTCATCGGCGACTCCTTTTTCTGGACCATACTCTACAACTACCCCATGCAGGAACTCTTCTCCGACCTCCGCTACTGGTACTACTTCTCCACAATCTACTTCGACCCCGACCACGACAACGTGGCCGACGTAGACCTTGTAGACGAGTTGCTGGGAACCGACTATGTGATGCTCTCCTACTGTACCGTGCAACTATACAACTGCGGCAACGGATTTATCAACCGCGCCCTCCTCGAGCTATGCTATGACCCCGACGAGATACAAGCCGTGCGCGACAGCCTTGAGGCCGACACCACGTCGCACCAAAGCGTAGAATGGCGCATGGACTGTAATCTGGAGCAATATTTCCCCGCCCTTGCCGAATCGTTCCCCACCAAACGCTGCTCCCGCCTCGCCAACCGAAACCAATAGTCCGCCCCCCACCGCAAAAGCAGCGAACATCGAAACTCCGTTAATTAAAAACTTATCCCACAACAACTCCACGGTTGTATCGCAGTAACCAACTGCAATACAACGGGATAACAACTACTATTCAAACTTAGAAAAAACGGATCTACACCGCGTTGGCGGCAGAAAGGGCGCAAGGGTCAGTACTCGGTAATCTCGGAGAACTGTCTCCAGCCTACCGCCTGATGGTAGGACTCGTAGGTAGGAGCCGGGACACGCACGGGGATGTCGAGGTCGACCTGGTCGAAGGAGGATTCGTCCAAGCGGGGCGGGACGGGAGCCTGCACCACGATGTACTCGAGACGTTTACAGCCGGAGAAAGCCGACTCGCC
>CACYQQ010000214.1 GCA_902776605.1 uncultured Bacteroidales bacterium
GATGCCCAACAGAACATCGTCAAACCCCGTCATATCTTGAATTACGGCCTGGGCGACTGGTATGACTTGGTACCCAAAGGTCCTGGCTATTCTCAACTGACGCCCAACGGTCTTACCGCCACAGCCACCTATTTCAGCGAGGTACAAACTATGCAACAGATAGCAGAACTCCTTCTACACAAGGAAGATGCCCAACGATTCAATGCCTTGGCAGACAGCATTCGTACAGCCTACTGTGCCCTCTTCGACACTTGCCAGAGCCAGACGGCCCTCAGTATGGGCCTCTCCTTGAACCTGCTGCCAGACTCTCTCATCCCTTGGGCACAGGAACGGCTGTTAGCCGACCTGGCTACGCCCCACACTACGAGCGATGCCAAAGGGACTCAACATTGGAACACCCTATTGACGGCTGGCGACATCGGCTACGTCTATCTGGTTCGCACCTTAGCAGCCCTCAACCGCCATGACCTTCTGCTCCAACTCTGTACCCGTTCCGACATTCCTGGCTACGGCATGCAACTGGCCAAAGGTGCCACCTCTTTGACCGAGTCGTGGCAAGCGCTCTCCAATGTATCTAACAACCATCTGATGCTCGGTCACATCATGGAATGGCTCTACGGCTATGTTGCCGGCATCCGCAAGGTGGACGGGCGTTACATTGTCCAACCAGCCGACATTCCCGGCATCGACCATTGTGATTGTACCTACCCTACCCCCAATGGTCCCATCCACGTCCACTGGGAACGTCGAAATGATGGCTCCATAGAGATTCAATCTTCTCTATCCCAATAATTTATCCTCGCTATACAGAATAAAACGCCAACCGTTCATTGAAGCGATTGGCGTTTTGTCTTTATCTGTATTTTATTGTTACAGACCTTTGCTCTTCAGGCATTCGTCCATCTCGGCGGCCACCTCGGCGGCCTTCTGCCCTGCCACTACAGCATAGTTCTCGGTGCTGTCGGCATAGATGATGGCGCGGCTGGAGTTGACAATGAGGCCACATTGGCTGTTCATGCCATATTGAACGACCTCCTGCAAGCTGCCGCCCTGAGCACCAATGCCTGGCACCAAAAGGAACGACTCGGGAGCAACACGACGGATATCTTCAAAAAGTTTGCCCTGCGTGGCACCTACCACAAACATCATCTGTTCGGGTGTGCCCCATGTCTGAGCAGTACGCAACACCTTCTCAAAGAGTCGCTCCTGGGTACCATCGCAAGTGGACAATTGAAAATCCTGACTACCCTTATTCGAAGTCAATGCCAAGCAAATGACCCACTTGCCATCATATCCCAAGAATGGCTTTACCGAATCCTCACCCATATAAGGAGCCACGGTTACGGCATCGATGTCCAGATGCTCGAAGAAGGAACGCGCATAGAGTTGCGAAGTGTTGCCGATATCTCCGCGCTTGGCATCAGCAATGATGAACTGCTCGGGATAATGCTCGCGAATATAAGCCACCGTCTTCTCGAAAGCAATCCACCCCTCCACGCCAAAGCACTCATAGAATGCAAGATTGGGCTTGTAGGCAATGCAATAAGGAGCTGTAGCATCTATAATCTCTTTGTTGAACGTGAAGATAGCCTCCTGGACGGGCAATTTCTGCAGGTGTGCAGGAATCTTCTTCATGTCGGTATCCAATCCGACGCAAAGGAACGAACGTTTCTTTTGAATCTGTTCGAGTAACTGTTGTCGTGTCATTATATTAAGGGTTTAGAGTTTTTGTTTAAAGGAGTTAGCGGGAGATAACAGGAGTTAACAGACGAATGAAACCTCCTGACAGGTTGGTCAATGGACGTCTACCAGCTACCGACTGCGTATCATTGTCTCGTGAACAGGTACTTGATCTTTGCAAAAAGTGACTCGCGTTTCTCTTCGGTCGGCTTCAGGTTCTCCGAATCGCGGAGTTGCTCGATAATCTGCTTCTCGTTGGCCGACAGGTTCTCAGGCACATAGACCAAGACGTTAATAATCAAGTCGCCGCGTCCGTAACCCTCGGTCGAAGGAAGTCCTTTACCCTTCAGACGGAGCATAGAACCCGATTGCGTACCAGGCTTGATGGTGAGACGCGCACGACCCTCCAACGTAGGCACCTCCACAGGTCCACCCAACGTAGCGGTGGTGAACGAGAGCAAGAGGTTATAAACCAAGTCGTTCTGGTCGCGCATCAACTCCTTATCGGGAATCTCTTCGATGTTTACGAGCAAGTCGCCGGGTTCGCCACCTTGATATTGCGATGGATAACCCTTACCTGCCAACTTGAATTGCTGACCCTCGCGCACACCTGCTGGCAAGGGGATGCTTATCTCCTCGCCCTGGATCTTACCCTTCTTGGTAACTCCCTTGGCAATTTCCTGCAAGGTCAACTTCAAGGTGATGCGACGGTCGGCGCCCTTGGTGGAACGTCGGCCAAAGCCACTTCCGCCGAAGCCAAATCCCTCGAACGGATTGCCTCCGCCAAAGTTTGTGTAGGTATAGGTCCTACCTCCACGACCACGTCCGCCACCTCCTCCGAAGAAGGTGTTGAAGATATCCATCGGGTCGAAGTCGGCTCCGAAACCGCCAAAATCACCCGCTCCGGCATTGGCACCGAAACCGCCAGGAGCATTATGGCCAAACTGGTCATAGCGCGCACGTTTCTGGTCATCCGACAGGACATCGTAGGCTTCGGCCAACTCCTTAAAGTTCTCCTCAGCCTTCTTCTTCTCAGCTTCGGATGCCTGCTGCCACTTGTCGGGATGCCACTTGACAGCCAACTTGCGGTAAGCCTTCTTTATGTCATCGGTCGATGCGCCTTTTTGCAGGCCCAGGACCTCGTAATAATCTCGTTTCATAGGTTTAGTTTAATATTATCATAGGAGTTAATGGAAGTTATTGGGAGTTAACGGACGAATGACCTTTGACGTCGTCTGCAAAGCTAACGTTTGGACGATTTTTGAGTATTGTCCGTTAACTTCTGTTTACTCCCATAGCGAAGCGATAACTCCCGTTAACTACTAATCTGCATTATACATGCTCATAATGCAGATTAGCTATTTACTCTCCCACCACTACCTTGGCTATACGGATTACCTTATCCTTGTACTTATAGCCCTTGGTAGCACAATCCACAATCTTGCCCTTCAGTTCGGGAGTTGGAGCTGGGAACATGGTAATAGCCTCGTGGATGGTCTCGTCGAAAGCATCGCCCGAAGCCGCAGGGATGACACTCACGCCACTCTGCTCCAGATAGGTCTTCAACTTGCCATAAATCAGTTTGAAGCCCTCACGGAGTGCCTCGATGTCTTCGGCTTTCTCATTGTGCTCAACGGCACGCTCGAAGTCGTCGATAATAGGTAACAACTTCTTGAATGCCTCCTCTCCGCCGTAGGTCAGCAGGTCATTGGTCTTCTTGAGCTGGTTCTTTCGGTAGTTGTCGAAGTCGGCCATCAGACGCAGATACTGGTCGCGCTGGGCATCCAACTGCGCCTGCAAGTCGGCCACTGGATCGGCCTCCTTACCCTCCTTCGAGTCGTCCGAATTCTCCTTGTTCTCCGCATTCTCGGCCGATTCGTTAACCTCGTTGGCCTCTTTCTGCTCGACGTTCTCTGCGGATTCCTTGAACTCTGTTGACTCTGTACTCTCTGTGAATTTCTTATTTTCCATATATATTTTTGTTTTTTTTTATTCAACAATAATTTTGTCACACACCCGTAGGTGCACAAACTCTCTTTTTTATGCAGCAAAAACTATGCCACGCACCCGCATCTGGAGAACAATGCCATTTTGTCAACCCAAAATTTGGAATAGTCGGCAAAACTTCCTACCTTTGCTCCCA
>CACYQQ010000215.1 GCA_902776605.1 uncultured Bacteroidales bacterium
ATCTAATTCTTCCATTAATTCTTCAAACAGATTATCATAAAAAATACTTCTACTAGGAAGTGAATATAAATACTTAAACATAGGACTATTGATATTTAGGCCTCCATATTTCTTCTTTGGGCGAGAAACGTATATGGTTTTAGATATAATGAATAACACTGCAAATATACGAAACTCTACAGAAATCTGCAAATAATTTGCTCATTTTTTAACATTTACACCTAAAAAACGGGGTTAAACGGGCCTTATAAGGGGGTAAGATTATTAAAAAATGATAAAAAATTGCGTCCAGGAGGCGGTTCTGTACGTTTTCAACAAAGCGGATAAAGCGGTTATTTTGACTTACCTAACTCATAGCAGCCCATGAAGAAAGGACCTGTCCCCTTGCCATCGTCATGGCGGATGCGCTCGTTAATATAATAGGTATAGGAACCATCGCGATAGGTAGGTGATCCGCCCAATCCGCTCACGGCGCAGCACTGACCCAAAGTGAGACGGCCTTCGGCATCGCGTGTCAGCATCGGACCAACAAACTCCTCGTCGCGATACTTGAAGGGCGTTTGCTGCAAACCGTTGAAGGCATCCATGGCAATCTGACGACGGTCGGCAGGAAGATACCCTTTGTTGACAGCCTTGGCAATGGCATAGAGGAACTGCGTTGTGACGGTTGCCTCGGGCCAATTACCCTCGCGGTCGGGCTGATCAATCACCTGATACCACAAGCCGCCACGCTGATATTGTGGCAAGGCATCGACCAACGTATTGATGTAACGAATCAGGGTGTCGCGCCCCGAAATGGTGATGGTATCCTTGTGACCGAGGTTCAACCGTGACTGGAAGCCCTCGGGGATATAATCCAAGATATCGACCATGGCCATGAGGTACCAGCCGATGGAACGTCCCCAGAAGTTGGGGCTATGTCCCTCCTTATCGCTCCAACGCTGTGAAGCCGACTCGTCCCACGCATGGTGAAGAAGTCCCGTCTTGGGGTCGTAAGTATGTCGCCAACAGGTGATTACCTGCTGGAGTGCCTCGGCTTTCCACTCATCCTTCTGGAACGTGTCACCATAGGCAGCCATGAATGGAGAGGCCATATAGATGCCATCCAACCACATCTGGTGCTGATAGACCAACTTGTGCCAGAAGCCGCCGTCACAGGTACGGGGTTGATTGCGCAGTTGACGAATGAGTTCGTCCTCCATGGCATCCTTATACTTCTTGAGTTTGGCCTTAGCGGCCTCCTTCCCTCCTACCAGTTCGGGATTGGCCTGAATATCGCGATAGACCTGGCAGATGACCCAACCGCCTCGAATCAAGTCGAGGTTGTAGGCCTCCATAGCACGTTTCTTGATGCTGCCATCCTCGTTGACCAAGGTATCACACCACTCCTCGGCATAATGAAAATAACGTGGGTCGCCCGTCTCGGCATAGAGGTAGAGATAGGCGTTGCCGCCAACGCCCTGCGAATATCCGAAGAAAGGGCGAGAGCCCCAGTCGTAAATCCACAACTCAGGGAAGAGCTTCATCTCGTCCTCGGCAAAGGCGATGGCCATCTCCTTGGGGTCATCAATTAAATTCTTGGGAGCTTTCTTCTTGGGACGCGCCATGCAGACGGAGACGAAAGCCAACGACAAAACTAAATAAAAAGAGAGTCTTTTCATAGCGATTACATTATCTTGAGAACTTCCGAAAAGGACAACGACAGATGCCTGTTTCAGAACTATTCTTAAATGGGGGAATATGTAAGGTGGTTACAAAATAGTTGGTCGAAATTATGGCCAACTACTTATTAGACAGAAAGTGGCATAAGAGGTTTAATGAAAGAAAGAATGCAGGCGACACAAGTCCGAGGACGCTGCCGCTTGCATTCCTATCTTATAATATCAGTCTTTCAGATTGAGCGCCAACTGCAACTCGTCCAACTGAGCCTGATCAATTGGGCATGGAGCATCGACCATCACGTCACGACCGGAATTGTTCTTTGGGAAGGCAATCGTATCGCGGATGCTGTCAATCTCGGCGAACATGCTGACGACACGATCCAAGCCGAAGGCCAGACCTGCGTGAGGAGGTGCGCCGTACTTGAAGGCGTTGATCAAGCAACCAAACTGCTCCATGGCCTTCTCGGGCGTGAAGCCCAAGAGTTTGAACATCTTGGCCTGAAGAGCCGAGTCGTGGATACGGACGGAACCACCACCCAACTCGACGCCATTCATGACGCAGTCGTATGCCCACGAGCGGACCTTGCCCTGATCGGTATCCAACAACGGAATGTCCTCCGGATTAGGCATGGTGAATGGATGGTGGGTAGCGTAGTAGCGCTGCGTCTCCTCGTCCCACTCGAAGAGCGGGAAGTCGATGACCCAAAGAGGCACGAACTTGCTTGGGTCGCGGAAGCCAAGCTGCTGACCCATCTCCAGACGGAGGGCACAGAGCTGCTTCTGAGTCTTGCGACGCTCGCCACACAGGATGAGCATCAAGTCGCCATTGTTGGCACCGAAACGGTCGCATAGGGCGGCAAGCACCTCGGGAGCATAGAACTTGTCAATAGAGGACTTGATGGTGCCATCCTCGTTCTTGCGAATCCAAACCAAGCCCTTGGCGCCAATCTGCGACTTCTTGACAAAGTCGGTCAATTGGTCAATCTGCTTGCGGGTATAGTTGGCGCAACCTGGAGCACAGATACCTGCAACATAGGCAGCATCATCGAAGACGGAGAACTGACCGGCTGGCAGGACATCCATCACAGCGACAGGACGTGCACCCTCAGCAAACTTCGACTCCTTCTCGGGATCGACTTTGAGTTCAACGAACTTCATATCGAAACGGAGATCGGGCTTGTCGGAGCCATAATACTTCATGGCATCCTCCCAAGTCATGCGTGGGAAAGTGTCGAACTCGATGCCCTTCAACTCCTTGAAGAGGTGCTTCATCATGCCCTCGAACATCTGGATGACATCCTCCTGCTCGACGAACGACATCTCGCAGTCGATCTGAGTGAACTCTGGCTGACGGTCGGCACGAAGGTCCTCGTCGCGGAAGCACTTGACAATCTGGAAGTAACGGTCCATACCAGCTACCATCAAGAGCTGCTTGAACTGCTGTGGTGACTGTGGCAGGGCATAGAACTGACCTGGATTCATGCGCGATGGAACGACGAAGTCGCGAGCGCCCTCTGGGGTTGACTTGATCAACATTGGAGTCTCAATCTCCAGGAAGTTCTGGCTATCCAAATATCGGCGAACCTCGAAGGCCAACTTGTGGCGCAGCTCCAGGTTCTTGCGGACACATGAACGGCGCAGATCCAAATAACGGTACTGCATACGGAGGTCATCTCCGCCATCGGTATTATCCTCGATGGTGAAAGGTGGCACCTCGGATGAAGAAATCACGTTCAACTCCGTAACCACGATTTCAATGTCACCGGTAGGGTTCTTGGCATTCTTCGAGGCGCGTTCACGCACCGTGCCAATGGCCTGTACGACGAACTCACGTCCCAGGTGATTGGCTTTCTCACACAATGCTGTATTGCCATCGGATTCGTCGAAGACCAACTGCGTGATGCCATAACGGTCACGCAAATCGACGAATGTCAGACCTCCCATCTTACGAACTCGCTGTACCCAACCGGCCAGAGTAACCTGCTGACCCACGTTGGCGATACGGAGTTCTCCACATGTTTGTTTACGATACATATCTATATCTAATTGTTTAATTGTAATTCAAATAATCGCGCAAAAATACTGTATTTTTTTGAAA
>CACYQQ010000216.1 GCA_902776605.1 uncultured Bacteroidales bacterium
CTTCTCTGTCACTTCTTTGTCACTTCCTTGTCAATTCTTTGTCACTTCCCTGTCAAGTCTTTGTCACTTCTTTTTCCTCTTCTTTTATCCTCTCTACCACCTCCTCAAACAGCTGTTTCATCTCGTCGTCGAAGGTACCGCCGCGTTGCTCGGCATAGAGTTGGGCAATGTGGATAGGTTCCTCGGCTTGAAATTCCTGGATGGTCATGGCAGGAGCATCGGTTCTCTCGCGTTCCCGTCGTTGAGCACGGATCAGGCAGAAGCGGCATTGCTTCTCTTGGGTCAATGCCGAGGCCTCGTCGTTGGCCTCCAGGGGCAGGAAATCCTCAATCTCGATGTTCAATCGGATGTAGGCAGGAATGTCGGCTGGAAACTGTTGCAACAGCTGTTTCGCCTCCTCCCAAGTGGCCTGCCCCTTGGTTGGCAAGGTCACCAGCGGATGGATATTCTGTATCTCGATGGTCTCCACCTGCGGTCGTTCGTCGTGTCGGCCGATGGTGACCAGACTCACCGAGTGGGCATAGTTCTCGTCGAAGCTCACCGCCATCGGCGAACCGCTGTAACGCACGTTGTGTCGCCCCGTGTGGACGAACTGCTCGTGGTGGATATGTCCCAGCGCCAGGTAGTCGTAGCCTGAACCCAGTTCCTCCAGAGTCGTGGCGTCGATGCCGCCCACGCGGTATTGCTCTTCGGCATCCAGATAGGTGTCGTCGTGCCCCGTGTAGTCGCACCCCTGCACCGTGGTGTGTGCCATCATCACGACGGGCAGACCTTTTGTATTTCTTGCTTCGACGATGTCCAATGCCCGCTGGAAGTATCCCTCGGGGAGGTTTCTCTCGTGCACATAGGGGATGGCGATGACGAAGCCCACGTCGGGCACCTCGATGATGTGCTGTTCCGGATCCTCTTTCTCCAGGTTGCCGATGGTGTGCACCTTCAGGGCGCGCCACGGCGTCTTGAAGATCTCATGTTTTGCCCCGCTGTCGTGGTTGCCTGCAGTGACGACGATGGTCATGGCGGGATGGGCATCGTGCAACTGCACCATGGTCTCGGCAAACAGCGTCTGCACTGCCGCCGAGGGTTGGGCAGTGTGATAGACGTCGCCGCTCAGCAGGAACAGGTCGGGTTTCTGTTGGCGCACTATCTCGACAATCTGTCGGAGCACGTCGGTCTGCTCCTCTGTCCGGTCATAGTTGTATAGGGTGTGACCCAAGTGCCAGTCACTGGTATGCAGCAGTTTCATTGCGTCAAATTTCGGGAATTTTAAGACGTACAAAAGAGGTTATAGACAATGGACATCGACATCCCGTCCCTCGGAGGAAATGGAAGTCGCCTGACGTCATCGCCTTTCTCAACACGGTTCGTCGCCCTCCTTCTGTCTCTCGTTACTTCTCTTTGACCTTCTCCTGTTTTTCTACCTACTTTCTACCTTTAAAAGGGAGCAAAAAGGCAGAAGGTCCATGTTGGGACAATGGCTGGTTAATGGGAAGTGAATAGGGTGGAGGGGTGGCGAAGGTGGTCGGCTGATGACTTCTTTACAGGAGAAGCCAGTCGGCGGACAGCCTCCTTATCGGAGTTGGTAGAGTCCGCCCGGGCAATTGCGAATCTTGCCGTCCATCTCCAGGTTGAGCAGTTCTTCGATGAGGACAATGTTGTCCAAGCCGGTCAGGTCGTTGAGTTGCGTAATGCGCAGGTCACCGTGTTGTTGCAGGGCATCGAGGATGAGGCGTCCGGTCGGAGAGAGGTGTTCCTCTTCGAAGGGGATGCTGTGTTGGAGGGTGTGGGTTGTGGCCGACGACTTGCTTTCCCAGCCCAATGCCTCGATGAGGTCTTTGGCGCAGGTGATCAGTCCCGCGCGGTTGAGGCGTATCAGTCGGTTGCAACCCATGCTGCGGTCATCGTTGCATCGACCGGGGAAGGCATAGACCTCGCGGTTGTAGTCCAAGGCGATGGAGGCGGTCACCAGACTGCCTCCTTTGTCGCGACTCTCGGCCACGATGACGGCGTCGGACAAACCGGCGATGATGCGGTTGCGGGCCAGGAAATTGCGGGCAATCGGCTCTGTATGAGTCATATACTCGGTGATGATGCCGCCGCCTTGTTCTATCATCTGCGAGGCGGTGTTGCGGTGCACGGCAGGGTAGATGCGGTCCAGACCATGGGCGACAACTCCCACCGTCGGCAGTCCGTTCTGGAGGGCGGCGCGGTGGGCGGAGATGTCGATGCCGAAGGCCAAACCGCTGATGACCAACAGGTCGGGGAAACTCTCTCGGAGTTCCTCAAGGAGGCGGTTGACCACGTCTCGCCCGTATTGCGTACATGCGCGCGTACCTACTATACTGATAGTGTGCACGGTATTCAGGTCGGCTTTGCCTAGGTAGTAGAGCAGGGCAGGGGCGTCGGGACAGGTCGATAGTCGTTTGGGGTAGTTGTGTTGTCCATGGACCAGAATCTGGATGTTGTGGTCGGCGGCAAAGCGCATCTCCTGTTCGGCACGGGCCAAGAGGGTGTCCAGGTTTTGCTCCATCAGGATCTGTCCCGTGCGGTTCAGGGCTGCCAGCGACTTTCGGTCGGCCTCCAGCACTTGGCGCGCCGCACCGAAGGTCTCCATCAGTAGTCGGGCCTTGGCAGGTCCGATGCTGTGGATGCTGGACAGGGCAATGAGGTATTTCAGTTCGTCGTCCATTATTGCTGGTCGTTGAGGAATTTCTGGAAATACTCCGCAATCTCGTCGCCACGGGTGAGTACGCCATCCACCACGCATACGCAATGCACTTCGGCCGAGACGCACAGTTTCTCATCGCTCTTGCGGTAAATCTCTTGGTTGAACACATAACGTACGCCCGTGCGCTTCAAATTTAAACAAGAGATGAACTCCTCGCCGCCGTGCAGGGGCGCCTTGTAGTTGATGACGATTTTGGAGACCATCACGTCGATGCCGCGACGGTGCCAATCGTAAAAACTCTGTCCCACGCTTTGGATAAATTCATGACGTGTCACTTCCAGATAGTGCTGGTAATTGGCATTATTTACTACGCCCTGCGCATCACACTCGTAATCGCGGGTCTTCATTTCGTACTTGAAGATAAAATCTTTCATAATTTTGGTCTTGATTACAGCGGCAAAGGTAGTCAAAAATGGCGAAACTGCAAAGGAAAGTTGCCAAAAAAGCGGTGTTTTGACCCTATTTTACCTATTTTTGCCAAAAAAGTAAAAGAAAGATTTGGAAGGTATCGAAAAAGCCCCTATCTTTGCATCCGCTAAACGAAAGGAACACGGTTCTAACGAGCCTCCTGACGTGAAGCAACAAGTTCTTTGAAAGAGTGAAACTTTAGACAAATAGGTGCTATGGAAACATAGCAGTGCAAGCAAAACAACCTAGTCAATTCAAACAGATTTATCGACCAGCAATGGTCATAAACGATATTTACAACGAAGAGTTTGATCCTGGCTCAGGATGAACGCTAGCGACAGGCCTAACACATGCAAGTCGAGGGGCAGCGGGGGAGCAATCCTGCCGGCGACCGGCGCACGGGTGAGTAACGCGTATGTAACCTACCCATGAGTGGGGGATAGCCCAGCGAAAGCTGGATTAATACCGCATGAAACCGTTTGAAGACATCTGATAATGGTTAAAGATTTATTGCTCATGGATGGACATGCGTCCGATTAGCTAGTTGGCGGGGCAACGGCCCACCAAGGCGACGATCGGTAGGGGTTCTGAGAGGAA
>CACYQQ010000217.1 GCA_902776605.1 uncultured Bacteroidales bacterium
AGCTGACGATGATGATGCGGCGGGCACTAAGCAATTCGCGACGATGCTCTTTGACAGCAGAGAGAACGACATCGAGCGAAGCTTCGTGTGCCTGGCCCGTAGCCGAAGAATAGATATTGTTGACAATACGGCCACGCATACAGTCGCGCAATACCTGAGGTTGGTCGAAGATCTCTTTGAGCATAAAGTGAGGGAAACCACCCTTGTCCAACATCGAGAGATCCACATCGACCTCCTTGACCACAGGTTCAGTCAACTGACCAGAAATCTTCTTGACCTGCAAGTCCTGACCACGCTCAATCACAGCAATCTCGTCATCATTCAGATAGACAATCTGCTTAGTATATTCGGCAATAGGACTGGCATCCGAAGCCAAGAAGAATTCGCTATTCTCCTCGCCAATACCGATGGCCAAAGGAGAGGCCTTACGTGCAGCCACCAAACGGTCAGGAGCATTGCGGTCGATAACGGCAATAGCATAGGCACCGATGGCCAACTTCAACGAATAGCGCACAGCTTCGTCCAACGAACATTGACGTAAGTTCTTCTGGAAATCAATAAGTTGAACCAACACCTCGGTGTCGGTCTGACTCTTAAATTCATACCCACGCTTCTCCAATTGTTGACGTAACGTAGCATAATTCTCGATGATGCCATTGTGTACCAGAGTGATGTTGCCGCTCATGGACACATGAGGGTGTGCATTGACGGCACTTGGAGCTCCATGTGTAGCCCAACGCGTATGGGCAATACCTAAAGTACCCGATATATCCTGTCCTTCAGTTTCTGCTTCCAAATCAGCCACCTTACCTTTGGCTTTGTATATCGACAATTGATTGTTTTTAGAGATCAAGGCGCAACCTGCGCTATCGTATCCACGATACTCCAAACGGTGGAGACCCTTGATCAAAATTGGGTAGGCATCACGATAGCCTATATATCCAACAATTCCGCACATAAATAAGTCAGTATATCAAATAAAAGAAAATTCAAAAGGTATAATTCTAAAAAGTTTATAGAAGTAGCCAATGTTATGTATCAAACTCAAAGTTTAGCCAAGAAGGCATCCAGCACCTCCTTGTCCACATCACCCAAGTCATACTCCTTCTGGGCATCCATACGGATAAAGTCGTGCCACTCCTTTACCACCTCAGGAACGAATGGAGTAGGTTGGTTGTATTGCTCGAAGAGGCCATCCAAACGGGCAACCACAGCATTCAAGCTCGGCAACTTTCCCGACTTGATATCGTCAACCAGTTGCAACTCTTCCCTCTTGGGCAACAACATACCACCCAAGTCCGTCCACTCCTCCTTTTGTTCAGGATTACCTACCAAACGCAAAGCCAAGTCATAAATCTTGATACCCGTCAGAAGCGAATGACGACGGATGCGGCATCCATGATAGCGATAGGTATCCGAATCGGGATGACCTTGCAGCAACGTCTCCAAATCGGCCTTGCCCTGTTGCACGGCTTGAACCGTATAGGGAGACAACCATTGATGGCTGATGTGCGAAGGACGGTCGTCGGCAGGACGCTTGTCGCGCTTAGGCCACTTCTCCACATCGCGGAACAGACCGACGGTCAACAAACCGCGAGCAGGAATGAGGAAAGTGTCCTCTCCCGAAGCGATGAGGTAGCTGAACGGCATCTGACGAGTATCGGGATGGCTCTGAATCTTGCCCATACACATCGAATAAGGACCGACCTGAGCCGGCAAAAGGATATGGCTGCCCGAAGCCGTCTTCGTACCACGCTGCAAAGTACCATAGTGCAATGGTCCCATCTTGTAGGCATGGTTGGAGAAGTTGGTAGCAGAACCAGCATTATAGAACGACACATCGACACCGATGAGTAGCGAACTCTTGTGATGGCTGGCCGAGAAGGGACCACAATAAGCGGCACAGGCCTCGCCATTGGCCATATAGGTATTTGCAAGGAAGATGCTATGTTCGGCTGTAAATCCATTGGTGATGGTGGTCGATTCGCTCACATAGCAACCCTCCAGGATGACATTCTCTCCGACATAACAGTAGTTACCCACATGGCTATTGATAATCTTACCGGCACCTACGACGCAAGTATGATGACCGATAAAAGAACAATTGGCACAATAATTATCCGATTGCTTGACCAACTTCCGGAAAGCGTTGACCCATTGAGCATCGTTGGCATAGCGCATCTGCATGGCCACCACTTGCGACGACATGCCAGGATAAAGCATCACGTTGCCATCGCCCGCTTCGTTGAGCACAGGGATGACCAAATCGTCGCCCTCCTCGATGGTATTGGCCACCAACGTAGTGTCCTCGATGAGGCTATCGTTACCCACGACGACATTACGCAAAGTGGTATTGCGCACACCACAAGGTTTCTCAAAACCTTCCACGACCTCAATCGTACCGGCATTGCTACCCAAAACGACGGTGCCGTAGAACTTCACGTTCTCCACACGCGCGGCATCGAACGGATCAACGACACGAATACTAGACCAATCGTCGACTTTACAACCATTGGTTGACAGGAGAGTTATCTCTTCTTGAGTCAGACTACGCATAAGTATAATTTTTCTCTGTTGTCCAATAAAATTATCGGGCGCAAATTTACGTTTTTTTGAACAAAACTCCAAATAATGAAGCGATTTTATTTCTTCACTATGTGTCTTTTTAGCAAAATGAAAGAAAACCAAGCCAAAATAACACCCAGAGAATTAGCCGCCATGTCCCACCAATCGCCACTTCGGTTTTCCGTGGCGTAGGCTTGGAGGAGTTCGATGATGCCACTCATCAAGATAGGAAGGACGAAAGCTCCCACAAAACAATGGCTCATACGGAGGGGACGACGCTTGGATTGACGGATGCGCTCCCAAAAGATAACCGTACAGAGCACGGCATACATAGCCGTATGCACCAACTTGTCAAAGTTAGGCACCGAGGGCATTTCCTTCTGCGGGACAGGCATCAAACAAACCACGAAAATAAGTACGACTAAAGCCCATGAGAAGGGATATTTCTTCAAATACTGCATAAAAAGACTGTTATTTCGGTCGCAAAGATAGTTATTTCTGATAAAATATACAAAATAATCCTGCAATTTTGCCCACATAATTAATTATTTTGTATCTTTGCACACGCATTTTATAATAACATCTTCCTATTTCACTTATCCTCGCTAAGGGTTGCGGGGTTAAAACAAACGTAAACAATGAAAAAGTGGCATATTGAGGATTCGGCAGAACTCTACAATATTCATGGATGGGGAGTCAACTATTTTGACATCAACGAAAAGGGTCATGTCGTAGTAACCCCCAAAAAAGATGGTGTGCAGGTGGACCTGCGCGAAGTGGTGGACGAACTGGCATTGAGAGACATCTCGGCGCCAGTCCTTTTGCGTTTTCCAGATATATTGGACAATCGCATCGAACGCATGAACCAATGTTTCAAGAAGGCATCCGAGGAGTATGGCTTCAAAGGCGAGTGCCTGGCCGTATATCCTATCAAGGTCAACCAGATGCAGCCTGTGGTCAACGAGATGGTGAGCCATGGCAAGAAATTCAACCTCGGACTGGAGGCCGGTTCCAAGCCAGAGCTTCACGCCGTCATCGCGGCCTGCACCGACTACGACACCATCATCATTTGTAACGGCTACAAAGACGAGAACTACATCGAGCTTGCCCTCCTGGCACAGAAG
>CACYQQ010000218.1 GCA_902776605.1 uncultured Bacteroidales bacterium
CCCGAATTGCTCAAGAATGGAGACCTCTGTCCGCATCAGGATTTCATCTTCATCACGTCACTCAAGAAGTCCGAGCGTGAGATGTTGGCTCAGCATAATGAGCATGTTCGAATGCTTATCGACAAGATTCGGCAGGACGAAGAGTTGCTGTCCACCTTGTCGAAGATGCCTTTCTTTCGGGCAACGGATGCCGACGTGGAGATGATTTTCGAGGATCCGCAATTCTATGTCTCGATAGCGTCGTTGCTTCATTCCAGGAAGAAAAGGGTCACCCAACGGTTTCTGGATTTGTTCGATGCCAACGAGGAAGACTTGCCAAAGTTTGACGTGAAGATGGCTGCGGCCTTTTTGGATGGGCTCTATGCTACCAAGGAAGCGTGTTTCGCGCCTCTGGAAACGCGAAAAGAGGAGTTTTTCAATCTGGCAAAGCGGCTGGGTTTGGTGGCCAATCGGCGCATCGTGTTGAACGAGAACAGCAAGATTCGCAAACTGATAGCTGGCAGTTTGGGTAAGTTCGATGCCATCGTCAAGATTGTGGAGATGGAGAATCACCAGTTGGCAGACAAGTTGCGCATGGTCATATTGACCGACCGAATCCGAGTGGACGACTTGGATGGCACCGCCATCGGCGTTGTTCCTATCTGGAAGAAACTGACCGACCTCTTTGGTGCGAAGATTCCAATCGGCGTATTGTGCGGTTCCCTTATCCTGCTGCCCAAGCGGGTGGTCGGACAGTTGCAGAAGTTGCTGACAGACAATCGGATTGACGTAGAATCGTTGTCGCTGTCTCCCTTCAAGGATTTTGCCGACTATGTACGCGTTGTGCCTAAGGAAAATGTGCGAAATCAGATAGTACGTCTGGTGACGGAGATGTTCAATGCCGGCGATGTGAATATCCTTATCGGCACCCAGGCATTGTTGGGTGAGGGGTGGGATGCCCCTTCTATCAATTCGTTGGTGCTGTCGAGCACGGTCAGTTCCTATATGTCGTCTAACCAGATGAGAGGTCGCGCCATCCGCATCGACAGAAACAATCCAGACAAAGTGTCGAACATCTGGCATTTGGCAACATTCGAATTGCCCACGCGGAGTGAAATTGTTTCCAATTCGGAAGAGGATAAAGAGAACCTTCGACTATATCTCCAGGATATGGATCAGTTGGCGGTGCGTTTTGAGGGCTTCGAAGCTCCCGCTTACGAGGATAAGCATGAAATCAAGTCGGGCATCCGCCGAGTCATCGACCTCACCGACATGTCCTTTCATTCTGTGTTCGAAGCTGAAAATAAGGCGTTTGTTGCCAAGCAGCAGAACTTGACTATGGCGTTGGCTGCCGACCGTGCACAGACACGGAGGTGGTGGAAAGAGGCACTCTGTCTCGGTTATGATAATGAAAAACAGGCCGGTATGCACACGGGAGTGCAGGCCCGTACGTTGGTCGCCAAGACAATGCAATATAAGAGCAATCTGGTCAAGATCTATTTGTATAGTGGCATTTTGGGACCCTTATTCTTGCGTTATAATAGGGTTTCCCAACTGGACAACGCACTTTCTCATTTCCAACATGTCCAACAGTATAGAATGTCTCATCTCTATTTGGTAGGAGTGATTGTGGTCTTCCTGCTGTTGGTCCGAGAAGTGGTCAGATACCTGCGTTATGGCACAGTGGCTGGAATAATGAAACAAGTGTCTATCGTTCTATTGGAAGCCCTTTCGGCACAAGGCGCCATCAAGTCGTCGCTGAAGATAGTCGGCCTCCAAGTGGAGAAAGAGAAAGGGGAGGTCTTCATTCGTTGCACCAACTTGCCCGTAGAGGAGAATAACCTCTTCATGAATTGCTTGCAAGAGTTCCTGGACCCGATAGACAATCCGCGCTACTTGCTTGTCAAGCATGATGTCTTTCAGAAGTTCTTCAAACAGAAAGATTACTTCGCCATTCCTGCCGTGTTGTCGGCCAACAAGGAGAGTGTCAAGACTTTCCAGTTGTTGTGGGAGAGGTATATAGGCAAGTGCGACGTCGTCTATACTCGTAATTTGGAGGGACGCAAGGTGTTGCTTCGTGCTCGCCGAGATGCCTCGTCGGCCAGTAAGCGAGAGTCCTCTAAACGATTGTCCAAGTGGCAGTAGTTCGGTTGTTTACTATTCTCGTAATAAATATTTAGCTCCTGAAAATTGGTATGGATTACACGGCACACTATCCTTCGCCTTTGGGCGACATGTTGATGGCCTCGGATGGCGACGCGTTGGTCGGACTTTGGTTCGATGGACAGCAGCATTTTGCAGAGACACTTGACGCAGAGACAGTTGAGCGACCCGATTTGCAGTTATTTGCGAGGGTGCGGCAGTGGCTCGATTTGTATTTTGGAGGTATAATGCCCGACTTTGTGCCGCCATTGCAGTTGCGAGGCAGCGATTTTCAAAAACGAGTTTGGCGTGCCCTGTTGTCTATCCCAATGGGACAAACCGAGACTTATGGCGGTCTGGCAAAACAATTGGGATGCCGTTCTGCCCAAGCCATCGGTGGTGCGGTGGGTCGTAATCCCATCTCCATCATCGTGCCGTGTCATCGGGTGGTCGGCGCAGACGGGGCATTGATAGGTTATGCCGCTGGAGTGGACAAGAAACGGTGGCTCTTGGAATGGGAGAGAAGGGCTTTGGACAACCATTCAGAGAAGGGGTTTTTATGTTCCGAAGATTAAAGCCGATTGACCAGTATAAGAGATATGGACATTTAAACTTGGAGAGTTAGTACAATACCTATAGACCTTGCTACTTGGATATGTGATTCTAAAAGAACTGACTATCCTTTTGCCGTCACCCCTACAAATTGGTATGACCTAAAGTCGGAAATCGTGGCTGGAGGACGTTGGAAAGGGGGAGTACCTATTAATAGTTAGAAAACAATGTGCTGTGCACAATGCCTAAACACTCGGATTTAGGTATTGTGCACTTCTCATTTTTGCTGTACCTTTGCCGCCGAAAAAAGAAGAAAAAGATGAGAACAACAACATCTGTCCCAACCAGCATGAAGGTGCTGATGAACCACATTTATGAGTTGAACAAAGGGGTTCGCCAAATGGTGCTCTTCACTTGCAACAAGAAAGATGGCGCCCAAGCCGTTTCCCAGTTGGAGAGTCAGGGGATTCCCTATGTGTTGCAGCCTGCGGGGGAAAAGAACCTGAATGTCTATTTCGGTCGCCCGGAATGCCTGGAGGCCATCCGACTCCTCGTCACTCGTCCGCTGTATGAGCTTTCTCCCGAAGAGGATTTTATCCTCGGGGCCATGCTCGGCTATGACATCTGTGTCCAGTGTCAGCGCTATTGCCAACGAAAAGAAAAGTGTATTCACAAAAACTAATTATATATGAAAGCAACAATTGTTATCTTTGGTTCCACAACAGGAACATGTGAGGCTATTGCAGAGAAGATTGCTTCGAAGTTGGGTTGTCAGTCGGTCAATGTGCAGGACCTGACAACTGATATGATCGCTGCGCACGAGAACCTCGTTATAGGTACTTCGACTTGGGGTTCGGGCGAATTGCAGGATGACTGGTATGATGGTCTGAAGACCCTCCAGAGTGCCGACTTGAAGGGCAAGACCGTTGCCCTGTTTGGTTGTGGCGACAGTCAGTCGTATGGCGACACTTTCGTGAGCGGCATGGGCGAACTCTATAATGGCAT
>CACYQQ010000219.1 GCA_902776605.1 uncultured Bacteroidales bacterium
CGAGCTGAGCCGGGCAAGAAGACTTGCACGATCCAATTCCACCTGCAGTTTCCGGAAGACTTTTGATACTGCCTTCCTGCTCTCTGCCGTCTGCCGATACCACCATGGTTCTTCATGAATAGGGCAATCCCCCGCAAGGCCTATCCTTTTGGATGAGATGAACATATGGTCTTCCCGTATGTCCTCGAACCAGACAGGAATCTCATGATTGTACTCGGGCAGGCTGTCATTCTCGCGCCTCATCTGCATCTGTTTCGAGAGTTCAACGACCTGCTTCTCGGCAGCAAACTTAATGCCGCCCAGCCTGTGATAATAATCGCTGAAAAGTTTATGGATATACTCTCTGGAAACCTCAGCACGTACTTTATAGACCTTATAAGCCTCCAGCATACCTGATGGAACCGCATTTATTGCCAGGGTAAGAACGGTCATCCAGAAACGGAATAAGTCCTCCGCATAATGCGCATGTCCCGCTCTCGCACAGTCCTGGACCAAAAATCTCGCCTTAGCCGGATATCTGTTGCGATACCAGAACATTGAGCTGTCGATTTCATGCCTGTTAATCAGCGCTACATCTGTTATTGTGGGAATAACAATCTTTTTCGGATGACGGGCCGAGAAGAGATAAAGTGCTTCCGGCATATCATATGACAGGCTGTACTTATCATTCAGCTCATCCCATATTTTCTGCCTGTCGGCTAATATCTCCCTGTCTGCACTCTGCATGTCTGTGCCTTGGGGCAGACCGCCGACTTCGTGAAGTTGGAGGGATGCGAGGTGCATGGCATCACGGGTAGTCTGTGGCATTATCGACAGATGAGGCGGGAGTGGATGTCGTTGCTCGAACAACTCCAGCCCGACGTTGTGCACTTCAACTGTTGCTGGATGCCGCAGGTGGCGTGGGCAATCGGTTGGACTTGCCGGTATGCGGAGCAACATCCCGAACATCCTGTCTGCAAGGTACTTACGCCGCACGGCATGTTGGAACCTTGGATCCTGCGACGCCATTATTGGACCAAGAAATGGCCTGCTATCTGGCTCTATCAACGACGCGCCGTTCGCCAATGTGACTGGTTGGTGGCAACGGCACCGGAGGAACGGCAGCACCTGCTCGACTTAGGTTGGAACCGGCATGTTGAGGTGGTTGAAAATGGCATTGATGTCCGTAGGATTGTTCCAAAAACGGTATGGAAGACTCCGCGTAAGTTCCTCTTTATGAGCCGCATCCATCCCAAGAAGGGGCTGGAGATGTTTCTGGAGGCGATGAAGGAGCATTCTGAATGCAGCCTGTCGGTGGCAGGGAGTGGCGAGGAGGCTTACGTCGCTCGGTTGAAACAACAGGTGGTCCAAGGAGGATTGGATGACCGCGTGCGCTTCCTCGGTGCCGTCTATGGAGAGCAGAAATGGCAACTGTTGCGCGATGCCGATGTTGTCGTATTGCCTTCCTACAGTGAGAATTATGGTCTTATCGTTGCCGAGGCATTGGCTTGCGGCGTGCCTGTCATCACCACGACGGGAACACCGTGGCGAAGCTTGCAGGACCAAGGTTGTGGTTGGTGGGTCCGCCCTGACGTCGAGTCGTTGTCCCGCGCATTGGATGAATGCCTCCGGTGCACGTCGGAACAGTGTGCCGAAATGGGAAAAAGGGCACGATTATTGGCCGAACAAGAGTGCGCTATTGACGTGAAAGTAAAAGCATTGTATAAACTCTACATGGCAAAAAAGTGATTTTTTGCGCTCATTTTTTGTTGAAAAAGAGATTTCTGCTGCTTACTCTGTTGATTATTAGAATATTTTACTACCTTTGTGGCTCAGTAATAAGTTTTGTAAGCCATCATTACTTTACTTTGTCAGGTTTTTGGTATTTTTAATGAGTTCCATAACGACTAAATTAAAACAGTTATTACTCCATTGGTCGTTCTTGTTGGTATTCTTTCCCTCCATTTTAGCAAATGCGTCAGAGAATGAGCCATTTGCTGCGCTTTCTCAGGAGAAACTATCAGACACAAAAGAGGAAAATGCTAATAAGACGACTACTCACGGAGACGAGGAAGACACGGAGAATGCTCTTTCTCGACTGAAGACTCGCATCTCATTTACCAAGAAGGAAATGGGTAAGATTTCTGATCCGCGCATCAGAGATCTTTACTGGTATGCCCTGAACGATACCACTGACAAGAAGCGTTACCTCCGTGTGCATTATGCTTTCAACAAGATGGAGGACAACTGGGCCTTTGAGTTCCGTTGTGGTATTCAAGGCGTTGCCATGAACAACATTCCCGAGCGTTTCAGCCTCGGTCCCCAATTTGAAGTTGGTCTAAAGAAAGATCTGCATCCCTACTGGTCTGTCCGATTCGAGACAGGTTGGTCGCACTATTTGCACGAACTCTATACGGCTCACATGAGTACGATGTGGACTCCGAAAGGTCAGTCTTCGTATGTCTCTACCGACCATTGGACAGAGATTGAGTATTCCACCGTCGTCCTTCGAGGTGCCATCATGCTCAATGTGATGAACCTCGTGGCTGGTCGAGAGTTGATCTATTCTCCCTTTACCACCTATGTCTATGGAGGTGCCGGTTTCGCCTATTCCTTCTTGAAGTTCGGACAACGCGACGGTTCCTGTCTGGTGCCACAATGGTACTTTGGTTTGCAGGGAGGTTGGAACTTCAACCAACGTTTCTCTATCAATCTGGATGGCAACGTCAGTTGGCAAGGTGATGACTTGGAAGGTTTTACGACGCAGAACAGTACTTGGAAGATGGCCGCAACGGTGGGCCTCTCTTATAAGTTCTCGAAGATCATCCACTTCCAGCGTATCGGTTATGACGAGACCATCAACAATCGTCCCATCATTGATGCCGAATATGGTGCCGATGGTGATAATCTCCAGTCGCTCATCGAACGAGGCGACGACAAGATTTCGACCAACGTCATCTCGGGCGACATGATTCAGGCCGCCTTCTTCCAGATAGACCGAATCGAGTTGCAGCATACCTACGTCTTGAACCTTGGTTTCTATGCCCAGGTCATCAAGTCGCATCCCGACCAGAAGTTCCTTGTCAAGGGCTTTGCCGATATTGAGGTCGGTTCCATCAAGCGAAACCTGTGGTTGAGTGAGCAGCGCGCCAAGGTAGTGGCCGACGTGTTGGTCAAAACCTATGGCGTCAATCCCGACCAGTTGATTGTGGGTGGCGGCGACTTGGATTATGATATTCCGTTCCTCCGCGAACATGGACACCACCGTTTCAACCGTTGTACCATTGTATGCCCATTGGACGAGAACTATCAGATTATCAAGGAGAATACGTTCGAGGACAAGAGCGAGCTGATGGATGGCCGCGTTGCTCCTCCTGCCAAGAATTATTAAGGGGAACCCACGATTGTTCCCCTTTAAGGATTGAATTATAGATTATTGGACTTGCTTTAACCCAAGCAAAGTTGACCATGAAAGTATCCGTTGTTACCACTTGCTTCAATCGCGAAGACACGATTGGTGGTGCCATCCGAAGTGTGATGGCACAGACCTATCCCGACATAGAGCACATCGTGATAGACGGCGCATCCACGGACGGAACGCTGAAAGCTATTGCCGATTGCGGTTCGACTCGCATCGCCCAACTGGTGAGCGAGAAGGATAGCGGTTGCTATGAAGCGCTGAATA
>CACYQQ010000220.1 GCA_902776605.1 uncultured Bacteroidales bacterium
GATCCCGGTTATCCTACCTATACCTCGGTGAGCAAACTGGTCGGTGCCGAGATCATCAAGTACGACCTCACTTACGAGAACCATTGGGAACCCGACTTCGCCGCCCTGGAGGCTATCCCCGACATTGACGAGGTCAAGATCATGTGGGTCAACTATCCGCACATGCCAACGGGCCATTGTGCTTCGCGCGAACTGTTGCAGAAGATTGTCGATTTCGGTAAGCGTCACAACATCGTCATTATCAACGACAACCCCTATAGCTTCATCCTCAACGACGAACCGATGTCCATCCTCCAGGTGCCAGGCGCCAAGGATATCTGTCTGGAATTCAACTCCATGTCCAAGAGTCACTCCATGGCGGGCTGGCGTCAAGGTATCGTCTCGGGTAAGCAGGAGTTCATCGACTGGATCATCCGTGTGAAGTCGAATGTCGATTCCGGTATGTTCCGTCCGATGATGAAAGCTGCCATCGCTGCCCTCAATAATCCGTCGGACTACTACAAACGCCAGAACGAGGCTTATCAGGTGCGACGCATTGCTGCCGAACAGATTATGATGCACCTGGGTTGTGAGTTCGACCCCGACCAGCGCGGACTTTTCCTTTGGGGCAGGATTCCAGATAGTGCTCCCGACTGTGAGAGCATCACCGAACCTATTCTCCAACAGGCGCGTGTGTTCATCACCCCGGGTTTCATCTTCGGCAAGAACGGTGAGCGTTTCATCCGTATCAGTCTCTGTGCCCCCTTCGAGAAGATGCAGGAAGCCCTTCTCCGCATTCAGGCAGCAGGCCTTTGAAGGCGATGAATAATTGATAATTGACAATTGATAATTGATAAATGATAGGGGTGTCGGATTCCCTTTTTGAGCTTCCTTAGTAACGTCCGTTAACTACCAAAGCGAAGCGATAACTTCCGATAACTCCCATTAACTCCACACAATGAATTTGTAATTTAAAAAATAGCTTTTTTTTTATGGAAATGACATTTGAGTCCATTTTGCTGCCTGGCGTCGATGCCAAACGTCCTTTGGTAATCGCTGGTCCATGCAGTGCCGAGAGTGAAGAACAAGTGTTGACAACGGGTCGTGCCTTGGCGGCTCAGGGTGTAAAAATCTTCCGTGCAGGAATCTGGAAACCACGTACCAAACCAGGCGGCTTCGAAGGTGTCGGCATGATTGGCTTGCCTTGGTTGCAGAAGTTGAAGGCCGAGACGGGTATGTACACCGCTGTCGAAGTGGCCACCAAAGCGCATGTCGAGGCGGCTCTCGCTTTCGGCGTTGACATCCTTTGGATTGGTGCCCGTACCACTGCCAACCCCTTCGCCATGCAGGAGATTGCCGACACCCTTCAGGGTCACGACCTCCCCGTCTTGATTAAGAACCCCGTCAACCCGGACGTCGAACTCTGGGTAGGTGGCATCGAACGTATCTATCGTGCCGGTATCCATAAGTTAGGTGTCATTCACCGTGGTTTCTCGTCGGCCGACAAGACCATCTACCGCAACGTCCCTAACTGGCACATTGCCATCGAGTTACGTCGTCGTTTCCCGAACCTTCCCATCATCTGCGATCCTTCGCACATCGGCGGTCGTCGCGACCTCATCCAACCGCTCTCGCAGCAGGCTATGGACCTCGGTTTCGATGGTCTTATCATCGAGAGCCACTGCAACCCCGACGAGGCTTGGAGTGATGCCAAGCAGCAAGTTACGCCCGATGCCCTCAAGGAGATTCTCTCCTCCTTGGTCATCCGCGACACCGTCAAGACCACCGAGGACCTGGTTGACCTCCGCCATCAGATTGACGAGATCGACGACAAGATTCTCGAGATTCTTGCCAAGCGTATGCGCATCTCGGGTGAGGTGGCCAACTACAAGAAAGAGCACGCCATGCCCGTCCTCCAGGCCGGTCGTTATGACGAGATCCTCACCAAACGTTCCGAACAAGGTTCCGCCCTCGGCATGTCTCCCGAATTTGTCAAAGAGGTGTTCGAAGCGATACACGCTGAATCCGTTCGCAAGCAAATCGAGATAATCAACAAGTGACCCCTGTCGCTTGTTGATTATCTCGGTTCGTTTGCGCTCGGATGGTAATACTTCGCTTTGCTTCGTGTTAATACACCAGGTGTGTTAATACTCACTGCGTTCGTGTTAATACTTCGTGTTGGGTATTCCCGCGCGGCATAGTGATTGCACCAAAGCAAAGTTGGTAGTTCTCGACGCCGTTCCTTGGAAAGATTGTTCACAACCTTATTTATATAATGTCTTTTTGCTGAAACATGGATTCCCGGATTTATCAAGAGGCAAGCGCCTTTGGTTGCAGAATCATGAAGGCTTATGTCTATCTGTCCGAAGAAAAGCATGAGTTCGAGATCTCGAAACAACTGAAGCGTAGCGGTACATCCATAGCAGCCAATCTGGCCGAAGCGAAATATGCTCAAAGCAAGGCCGATTGGGTAAACAAGGTTTCGATTGCTCTCAAGGAGGCCAACGAGACACACCATTGGTTAGAGCTTTTGCACGACAGTTCCTTGATCGATGATAGGGCCTATTCCTCCATCATCAAGGATTGCAACTCGCTGTTATTCAAATTGTCTTCCATGATTAGGACGGCCAAATTGAATATGCTCAACAACTCCAAGTGATTCCAACACGTCAGTATTAACACGAACGAAGTGAGTATTAACACGTAGCGCAGCGGAGTATTACCACCCACAACGTGGGTATTACCACCCTTGAAAAGGGTATTACCACCCACCACGTGGGTATTAACATGAGCGCAAGCGAATATTAACACGATAGTATTAACATAACATATTTGAACGAAGTGAAAATTGTTATATTAGGTTCCGGAAAGATGGGTATGTTCCTGGCCGATACCCTTTGCATGGAGCATGACGTGGCGTTGTATGCCCGTCATCCAGAGAAGTTGAGGTATTGCCTCAATACCAGGAGGTTCACCAAGTATGAGGAGATTCGGGAGTTCGATCCCGACTTACTCATCAACTGCGTGACCATCAAGAACACGTTGCCCGTGTTCCGTGAGGTGTTGGACTACGTCGGTCCACAATGTATCTTGAGCGACATCGCGTCGGTCAAGACCGGTCTGCCCGAGTTCTATGCCGAGTCGGGACACCGATACGTCTCGACCCACCCGATGTTCGGACCCACCTTCGCCAACCTGAGCGACCTAAGTCAGAACTATGCCATCATCATCAAGGAGGGCGACCCCGAGGCCAAGGAATTCTTCCGTTCCGTCTATGCCTCTCTGCGCCTCAATATCTACGACTATTCGTTCGTGGAGCATGACGAGACCATCGCCTACTCTTTGAGCATCCCCTTCGTCTCGACCCTCGCCTTTACGGGAGTGATGAAACCGCAGGATGCCCCGGGCACCACCTTCAAGAAGCACATGGCGATAGCCCGTGGCCTCTTGAGCGAGGACGACTACCTGCTCACCGAGATTCTCTTCAACCCCAACTCGCCCAAGCAGATAGACCTCATCGTCGAGAAACTGCAACTGCTCTCCGAAATCATCAAGAAGCACGACACCGCGCGCCTTTTGGACTACATCAACCAGTCGCGCGAGAACATCAAGAACCAAAAGGGATAACTTCCGTTCTCTCCATCCAATTTTCGTAAGTTACAT
>CACYQQ010000221.1 GCA_902776605.1 uncultured Bacteroidales bacterium
GTTCTTGAATGGTGCGTCGGGCAACGTAGAGGTTGCTCTTGATCTTGGCAGCATCGAGCCCCGTCAGGCGGGTGACTTCCTCGGTAGAGAGGTTCTCCAAGTAGATGAGTGTGAAGACGATACGTTGCTTGTTGCTCAACTTTGCCACCAGGGTGTGTAGGATGCTGAGGAGTTGGTGGTTCTCCAACGTGAGGTCGGTTTTGTCCTCCGCCACATATTGAGCGAAATATTCCTCCTCGTCGGGCATCGGCGCTTCCCACGACCGTTGTCGGAGTCGGTCAATGCAAAGACGCGTGGCAATGGTGTATATCCAGGTGCGGAAGTTCTGACGGTCATCGTAGTGGTTGATGTTGAGCCACACTTTGATGAAGGTCTCTTGAACTACGTCCTTGGCATCATCCTCGTTGCAGAGCAGTCGTGCCGCCAGGCAGAAGAGCATCCGCTGGTATTGTTGCACCACCACGCGGAAGGCCTCTTTGTCGCCTGTGCGACATCGGTTTAGGATTTCTTCGCTGATATTATTACTTTCCATGTTCGTTTGGATTGTTTGCCTATTATACGGACGAGGTAATGAGAAGTCGAAAATTTTTTTGAAAAAAAATTAATTACTAATTACAAATTACAGATTACTGGTTTTGAATTGCGTTTTCCTATGATATATACATAATCAATTAATGCCTTTGTCCGACAAGACAAAGGCATTTGGGGTTATTCCTTTACCACTTTCATGGAAGTGCTGAAAGTGAGCACTTTCGTGCCGAATTTCTGTTGGAGAGTTTGCAAGAGGGCATCGCCCGTCTCCTTGCGCCATTGCTTGATGGCAGCAGCTTCGCCAGCACAGTCGGCCATGACGGCATAGCCATATAGTCCTTCTCCCACATCGCCCAAAAGACGCACCAGTCGGGGGCGCGAGAGATGTCCGCCAGCCGTTACTGCGGGAAAATACTCGTCCTTGACGAAACAGAGGAAGGCTTGCAGTTGTGCCTCCTCGACGTGGAAGGTGGTGTTGTAGATTAACATGATAATCAATTACAAATTACTGATTACAAATTACGTTTGAATCAATTACTAATTACTGATTACAAATTACTTCTCCTCAGATCGGTTTGCGTCCTAAAGGTATATCAATTGTCAATTATCAATTGTCAATTATCAATTGTCGATAGACAACGTTCTGCTTCCGTCCTCGTGGACTGTGATGTTGACATTGACAACGTCACCGGGGAGGAGTTCTTCGACGTTCTCGGGCCACTCGATGAAACAGAGGGCGCCAGAGTCCATGTAGTCCTCGAAGCCGAAGTCGAGCGCCTCTTCCAACTTCTTAATGCGGTAGCAGTCAAAGTGATAAATCAGTTCGGCTGTAGCGGAACGGTATTCGTTGACGATGGCGAAAGTGGGCGAATTGACTTCGTCCTCGACGCCAAGCACATCGCAGACGGCCTTGATGAAGGTAGTCTTGCCAGCACCCATCTCGCCACGGAAGGCGAAGACGGTGTTGTCGCCCATGTTGGCAATGAACTCGCGTGCTGCTTCTGGCAGTGCTTCTACATTCTTGATTTCGATTTTCATAATGCGTTATGTTGTAAGGGTTATTTTGTTGCCGCAGAACGATGGCGGCGGAGACGGGTTGAAGGGGAACGGAAACTCCTTCAATAGACTCTCGGACCGAAGATGCTGGTGCCGATGCGGACCATGTTGGAGCCCTCTTGGATGGCGACGGGATAGTCCTCGCTCATGCCGTAGGAGAGGACGGAGAACTGTTGAGCATCAATGCCTTGCGCCTTGAGTGGACCCTCCAGAAGGGCTTGGTAGCAAGCCTTGATCTGGCGGAACTCCTTGCGCCATTGGTCGGGGTCATCGACAAAAGAGGCCATGCCCATCACGCCACGGAGACGGATGTGTGGCCAACGTTCGGCGATGCGATTGTCGGTCAAGAGCGTCATGATCTCGTCGGGCAGGAACCCGCTTTTCGTTTCCTCCTGAGCTACATGCAGTTGGAGGAGTCCGTCGATGCAGGTTCGACCCACCTTTTGCATCTGTTTCTCAATCTCGTCCAAGAGACGTTCGCTGTCGATGCTCTGAATCATAGAGGCATAGGGAACGACCTGCTTGACCTTGTTGGTCTGAAGGTGTCCAATGAAGTGCCACTCAATGTCTTGCGGCAACTGTTCCACCTTGGCGCGGAACTCATTTTCCCGACTCTCGGCGAAGATGCGCTGGCCACATTGGTAGGCCTCGGCAATCATCTCGGCGGGATGGAACTTGGAGACGGCCACCAGGGTTACTCCGTCAGGAATGGTGGCCCGTATCTTTGCAAGATTCTCAGTTATCATTGTTTTGGTTTACAATTATTTCCTTTGCCCTTTGATTGAGCCTATGGGTAATTGCAATTGTAAAAAACAACTATGTTTCACTTCGGAAAACCCTCATGAAACATAGTATATAGAAGATGTATTATTCAGCAGGTTTGGCCTCGGCCTCGCTGCTGTCACGAGCTACGACACCATAGACGTCCATGATGACGGTTTCGGAGAGGGTGTTGATCTCCCAGTCGCTCATGGTACCCTTCATGCCGTTCTCCAGGTTCTTGATGGCTGTCTGGAAATCCTTTGCCTGAATGAGCATGATGGAGGCCGACTTCTTTTCGGCACCACTCTTCTCGTCGAGGGTGATGAACATCACCTTGGCGCGGTACCACTTGTCTCCATCGGGGTCGATGAACATCTCGGAGATACGATCCTTCTTGACTGCGGTCACTTCAAACTCACCGCTGATGTAAGGAGTCATCTCTTCGATGATGCGGTTTTCGGCTTCTGTAAAGCTCATTGCATCGACCAAATACACTTCTGTCACTTTCTTCTGGGTGCCGTTTTCCAATACTTTTTCAAACTTAACTCGGCACTCGTACCAATTATTCATCGCCATTTTTCAAACTGTTGTTTATATCATTAATGTAGTTCAATATTTCTTCTCTTCCGATGCCCTTCTCGGCACTGGTGGCAAAGATAGGAGGTAACTCCTCCCAATCCTGTTCCAAGCGTGCCTTGTAGGCCTTCAGGTTATTTTGCCACTGTCGGGTAGAGAGTTTGTCCAACTTCGTGAAAATGATGGCAAAGGGAATCCCGTTGGTGGCCAACATCTCCATGAACTCGAGGTCAATCTTCTGCGGTTCGTGGCGGCTGTCGATAAGCAACATCAAGCAGGTGAGCTGCTTACGGTTGAGGATGTAGCCGTTGATGAGTTTCTGCAACTTCTCCAACCCGGTCTTGCCAATGCGGGCATAACCGTAGCCGGGGAGATCGACGATAAACCAACTGTCCTCGACCTTGAAGTGGTTGATGAGCAGCGTCTTACCAGGCTTAGCAGAGGTCTTTGCCAACCCTTTCTGGTTGGTCAACATGTTGATGAGACTCGACTTGCCGACGTTGCTTCGGCCGATGAAGGCATATTCGGGCAACTGGGTGTCGGGGCACTTCTTCCAATCGGTGTTGCTTATGACGTATTCGGCTTTCATTCCTTGGGGAAAATTATTTATTGCTCAAGTTTTGCAAGTTGCAAGGAGATAAAGAAGTACAAGAAGTTATCGCGTCCCAAGGGACGCTGAGAAGTTAAAGACAATAGCTTATTACTATTCAACTATTCAAAATTCTTTACTGCAAAAGGTTCTTAAAGACATTTTCTAACGTCTTTATCTCCTTTATCTTCTTTAACTTCTTTATCTTCTGAAAGTTGAGTATTTGCGAAAGTTGAATCAATTGTCAATTATCAATTGTAAGCGCGTCCGCGCTTACTTCGGGTATTGCATCGTGATGCAATGTAGCGAACCGTGCTGACGGATGAGGACGCGACAGTCGATGCCAACAATCTCGCGGTCGGGGAATGCCTTCTGCAACTGAGCCTTGGCCAATTCGTCGTTGTCCGGTTGTCCGTAGGTAGGCATCAGGACGGCGCCATTGATAATCAGGAAGTTGGCATAGGTAGCTGGCAGTCGTTGGTCACGCTCCTCGTCAACGGCATCGGCAAAGTCGCGCTCGAAGATAGGGTGGGGCATTGGCAAGGGGAGGAGGCGATAGGGTTGCCCCTCCTTGGTGCGCAAAGCCTTGATTTCCAGCTCCATGGCGTTCAACTCTTCGTAGTGCTCGTCCGTCGGGTCCGTACATTGTATATAAGCAATGGTATGGTCGGGACAGAGACGTGCCACGGTGTCGATGTGTCCGTCGGTGTCGTCGCCATCTAACCAACTGTGGTCCAACCACAAGACTCGGGCAGCATGGAAGAGGGGCAAGAGGAATTGCTCGGCCTCCTCCTTGCTGCTGTAATAGTTACGGTTGTCGGCCAACAGACACGAGGAGGTGGTCAGGATAGTGCCTTCGCCATCACTCTCGACACTGCCACCTTCCA
>CACYQQ010000222.1 GCA_902776605.1 uncultured Bacteroidales bacterium
AAGTGGCTCGCCGATGGTTCGACCAAGGTCTCGTTGGAGGCCGCAAGACGCGTCTGGGAACAGTTCGGCATTGCCGACCGTTTTGCCTTCAGCATCAACGGCAATCACCCTCATTGCCAACTTCCCGAAGAACAATGGGGCATCGTACAGGAATATATTGACAAGTTTCTGCAAGTACAAAGTACTAAGTGACTAAATACAAAGTACAAAGGACAAAGTTACAAAAACTGGAGCGAACAGACAATTAAGGGACTAAGCCAATGAAAGGAAAACTCCTATATTCGACTCTTGCACTTGGCTTCTACCTGGAGCATGGAGGACTCTCAGCACTGGGATTGACGCCGATCAACCCTTTGTTGGACTTCACCTATGCAGCCGACCCGTCAGCCCATGTCTTCCACGACACGCTTTGGGTCTATCCAAGTCACGACAAGGCCGATGCCAAGAGGTTCGATATGGAGGATTATCACGTCTATTCCACCACCGATATGGTGCATTGGCAAGACCACGGGGTCATCTTCCGTCCCTTTGAGCAAACCACTTGGGCCAAAGAGGCAGCCTGGGCGCCCGATTGCGTAGAGCGCGACGGGAAGTTCTACCTCTACTACCCGACCGACAAACGGCACATCGGAGTAGCCGTAAGCAACCGTCCCGACGGACCTTTCGTTGACCCACTGGGACATCCCCTCCTGTCGATTGATAGCCCTGGTGTGGTGTGCGACCGCGACTTCATCGACCCCTGCGTCTTCATCGACGATGACGGACAGGCTTATATGTACGTCGGACAAAACACGCCGTGTTGCATCAAGTTGAACCGCGACATGACCTCGTACGACGGAGAGGTGCACCTCCTGGAAGGCATTCCCGAATTCTTCGAAGCTGCTTGGATGCACAAAGAGGGAAGCACCTATTACTTCTCCTACAGCGACGGTCCCTTTCACGGGCATCAGCCACGCATCTCCTATTGCACAGCCGACAATCCCTTGGGTCCATTCACCTATCGAGGCGTTATCCTCGACCCCGTCAACAGCGGCACCAACCATCACAGCATCGTGCAATACGGAGGTCAATGGTGGCTCTTCTACCACACCTCGGACCTTAGTCTTTACAATGCCCCATTCGACCATACTGGAGTGCGCCGCAGCCTTGCTGCCGACCCTCTCTATCATAAGAAGGATGGCTCGATACAGAAGGTGACGCCATCGCATGACAAGAGGAAGATTCAAGCCAACCAAGCAGCCCCCTTATCGGGCAACGTGCACCTTGTCAGCGGACGCATTCCCGTGAGCGGAGGAGGGTATCTCTATTACGACGAGACAGTTTCGGCCCATCCAAGTCCAAAAGAGACCGTTGTCCTGCTCCATGGACATTCTTTGGACAGGCGCATGTGGGACGAACAGTTACCTGCCTTGGCCGACCGCTATCATGTGGTGCGCATCGACCTCCGCGGCTACGGGCTCAGTTCCGACCAAGAGGAGGGACAACCCTTCCTACATGCCGAAGATGTCATCGCGGTGCTCGATTCGCTCCGGCTCGACCAAGTGCATGTGGTGGGATTATCGATGGGAGCCTTCATCGCGGGCGATCTTTTGGCCATGCACCCAGATCGGCTTCTCTCCTGCACCTTGGCATCGGGCGGCATCCGTGAGACACTAGGACCAGACGAACCGATGGGACCAGAGGAGTCGGCCAAGCGCGACCAAGAGATCCAGCAACTCCGCCAGGAAGGCATCAACAACTACAAGAAAAAGTGGATGGAGACCCTGATGCACTCCGGTGGCACACAGCGGGAACGCATACGCAAACCGTTGACCCGCATGGTGGAAGAATGGACCGCTTGGCAACCCCTCCACAAAGAGGCACGTTGCTACTATGCCCGACAGGCTTGGAAAGCCTTGAAAGAGAAGCGACCCAACGTACCGACGCTCCTCCTCCATGGAGCCAACGAACATCGGAGCCGTTCCAAGATGCTTGACTATCTGCCACAAGGGCAACAGACCGAGATACCCGATTGTGGACACCTGTTGAACATGGAGCAACCTGAGGCGTTCAATCGCGTTCTCCTCGACTTCCTGCAACAGGAATCACTCCCAGACAACAAATAAACCATTTACTTATATATTATGTTATCTGTTCTATCCTTATTATTAGCCATCAACTTGCAAGGCAATTGGCAGTTCTCTGTTGACCGTTCGACAGAGGGTGTCAAACCGCAGCATTATGACCAGACCATCCAACTCCCTGGTTCTATGTTGACCAACGGATTGGGTGATGAGGTCACCGTGAACACACGTTGGATTGGCAGTCTTTACGACTCGTCGTTCTTCTACAACCCCAAGATGGAGCGTTACCGCGAGGCAGGCAAGATGAAGTTCCCCTTCTTCCTGACCCCCGACAAGCAATATGTGGGACACGCTTGGTACAAACGTACCGTCAAGGTACCGAAAGACTGGAAGGGCGGACCGGTCACACTCTTCTTGGAGCGTCCGCACATCGAGACGACGGTCTATGTCAACGGCCAAGAGGTCGGACACCAGATGTCCCTCACCGTGCCTCATCAGTTTGACATTGCCAAGTACGTCAAGTTCGGCAAAGAGAACACCATCGAGATACATATATATAATGGCATCGAGAATGTCTGCGTAGGACAAGACTCCCATAGTGTGACCGACCAGACACAAGGCGACTGGAACGGCATCGCCGGCGCCATCGAACTCCGCAACGAACCCGTTATTTGGCGCAAGCGCGTCGAACCCGATGTAGCCACTCATAGCGCCAAGATCTATCTCAACGACAGCATCTACCACATCACGTTGCAGGAACCACTCCGCCTGTGGAGCGAGTTCGACCCTTACCTCTATACCATCAAGGTCAACTATCAGGGTCGCGAGGTGCCTGTCACCTTCGGCATGCGCAACGTGAGTGTCAGCGGTCCGAACATCATCCTCAATGGCGAGGTGATGAAGGCACGCGGCACCGTGGGCAACTGCTGTTTCCCCGAGACCGGTTATCCCCCCACCGACGTTGAGTCTTGGCTCACCATCTTCCGCAAGTGCCAGGAGTACGGTCTCAACTTCATGCGCTTCCACTCCTATTGTCCACCCGAGGCAGCTTTCATAGCTGCCGACCAGTTAGGTTTCTATTTGCAACCCGAAGGACCCTCTTGGCCCAACCATGGTGTCAAATTAGGTCAGGGTATGGCCATCGACAAGTACCTCCTGGAGGAGTGCAAGGCCATCATCGACCAATATGGCAGTCACCCTTCGCTCCTGATGATGGCAGCAGGCAACGAACCTGCCGGTCGTTGGACAGGCTGGTGTGCCAAGTATATCAAGGAGATGCACGAGTACGACCCCACCCGCATCTATTGCGATGCCTCGGTAGGTGGCGGTTGGGCTTGGGTCGATAATGCCGAGTACCACGTCAAGGGTGGTGCCCGTGGTCTTGACCCTTGGAACGATGCCATGCCTCAGTCGATGGACGACTTCACCGCCGGACTCCAGAAGCCTCGTAACTTCAAGCCAACCGACCAGAAGCCTATCAACACAGCTCCTATCATCAGTCACGAGACCGGTCAGTGGTGTGTCTTCCCCGACCTCACCGAAATGGATCAATATACCGGTGCCTACAAA
>CACYQQ010000223.1 GCA_902776605.1 uncultured Bacteroidales bacterium
AGTTTAGGGAGGGGGTAAAAAGAATGGCGTGTCGAGGTTGAACCTTGACACGCCATTATGGTCGTACTGACCGAATCTTTGCTTATCGACGGAGGCCGAGCTCCTTGATGATAGCACGGTAGCGGTTGATGTCCTTTGCTGCGAGGTAATCGAGCATACGACGACGCTTACCTACCAACATCTTCATTGAACGGCTGGTAGCGAAGTCCTTGTGGTTGCTACGCAGGTGATCGGTGAGGTGAGCAATACGGAAAGAGAACAGAGCGATCTGTGACTCGGCAGAGCCAGTATCGGTAGCGCCCTTGCCATACTTAGCGAAGATTTCAGCCTTCTTTGCAGAATCCAAGTACATAATGTGTAAAAATTAAAGGTGAATAATAAAGGTCGAGCTTTCACTCTTCCAAATTAAGTCGATGATTTTGAGCCAAAACTCTAGTCATTCTAGCTTGTGAAAAAAGCGCGGCAAAGATAGCACTTTTGTCGGTAATGACCAAATTTTGCCTTTCAATTATTCAATTTTATGCTAACTTATTGCATTTGTGAGCGAAATATGCTAACTTTGCCGCGCAAAAAATGTATTGTTATGTCTGAACAAGAGTTGTCGTACGAGGTTGCCGTCAAGGAACTGCAACAGATAGTGGACCGCATGCAAAGTCCTGAGTGCGAGGTGGATGAGATGTGTGCTTTGACCTCTCGCGCCGTGGAGTTGCTCAAGGTCTGCCGCGGTCATCTGACCCGCACCCGTGAGGATTTGAAGAAACTCTTGGAAAATATCGATTAAAAGCTTATGAATAAACCCGTTGTAGTGCGTTTTGCACCCTCTCCAACTGGCCCGCTGCACATCGGCGGCGTCCGCACTTGTCTCTATAACTATCTCTTCTCCCGCCAGCACGGCGGTAAACTCCTTTTCCGCATCGAGGACACGGACAGTCAGCGTTTCGTGCCAGGAGCCGAGGAGTATATCCTGGAGTCGTTCAAGTGGTTGGGCATTCAGTTCGACGAGGGCGTCAGCTTCGGTGGTGACCATGGTCCGTACCGTCAGTCGGAGCGTCGCGAAATCTACAAGAAATATGTTCAGGTGTTGTTGGACAACGGCAAGGCCTACTATGCTTTCGACACCAAGGAGGAGCTGGATGCCGCCCGTGAGGCCACTCCTAACTTCCAGTACGATGCCTCGACCCGTGGCAAGATGCGTAACTCGTTGAGCCTGGGTATGGAGGAGGCTAAGCGCCTCATTGCCAATGGAGAACCTTACGTAGTGCGCTTCCTGATTGAACCAGGCGAGGAGGTCAAGGTGAACGACCTCATCCGTGGTGAGGTGAAGATTAACTCGTCGATTCTGGACGACAAGGTGCTCTACAAGAGTGCCGACCAGTTGCCTACCTACCACCTCGCCAACATCGTCGATGACCACCTGATGGAGGTCACGCACGTCATCCGTGGTGAGGAGTGGTTGCCTTCGTCGCCGTTGCATGTATTGTTGTACCGCGCTTTCGGTTGGGAGGCACCTCAGTTCGCCCATCTGCCATTGTTGTTGGCTCCCGAGGGCAACGGCAAACTCTCTAAGCGTGACGGCGATAAGTACGGTTTCCCGGTCTTCCCACTCCAGTGGCATGTGCCTGGCACCGATACCACCTATTCGGGTTATCGCGAGGCTGGTTATCGTCCCGAGGCCGTTGTCAACTTCTTGGCGCTCCTCGGTTGGAACCCAGGCAACGACCAGGATATCATGACCATGGACGAGATGATCAAGTTGTTCGACCTCTCGAAGTGCTCCAAGAACGGTGCCCACTTCGACATCAAGCGCCTCCTTTGGTTCAACCATCACTATCTCCAGGAGTGCGACGAGCAGTTGCTTTGCGATGCCCTCAAGGAACAGGTCATTGCCAATGGCGCCGACCCGAAGTCGGATGCTTATGTCAAGACCGTCGTTGGCCTCATGAAGGAGCGTATCAACCTGCCTCAGGAACTCTGGCAGCAGTGTAACTTCTTCTTTGCAGCTCCAACGTCGTACGAGGAGAAGTCGCTCAAGAAATGGTGGAAACCCGAAGCCCCTCAGTATGTCAGCGAACTCTGTGACTTCCTGGAGGCGCAGACCGACTGGAATGGTGAGACTCTCGAACCTAAAGTGATGGAGTGGATTGCCAGCAAGGGGTACAAGACGGGTGCCGTGATGAATGCTTTCCGTGTCACCTTGGTTGGCGAGGCCCGTGGTCCTCAGATCTTTGCTATCACCGACCAGTTGGGTAAGGAGGAGTCTCTCCGTCGAGCAAGAAAGGCGGTAGAGGTGTTGAAATAAAAAAGGTATTTAAAGGAAGTGAAAGTGAAGTGACAAAGAAGTGACAGGGACGATACCCTCGTCCTTGAATAGCTGTCACAGCGAGCTGTTTGTTTCAAATAGGCTGGCTTCTTTCTCTTTCACTTATGTTGCTTAATCTATACAGCAAACGTCTATGTCACTTCTCTTTCACTTCCTTGTCAATTCTATGTCACTTCTTCAATTAAGATGAATTTCCTTTACAATATAGGTACGCGCGCATACTTTGCCGGCATTGCTTTGGCATCGGCCTTCGGACATCGTAAAGCCAAGCAGATGCAGGAGGGGCGCAAGGATTGGGCCAAGCGGTTGTCGGAACAGATGAAACCCCTTCAGGGTGAGCGCATTATCTGGTTCCATGCCGCCAGTTTGGGCGAATTCGAACAGGGACGACCCCTCGTCGAGGCGTTGCGCCAATATTATCCACAGTACCGTATCGTGCAGACCTTCTTCAGTCCTTCGGGATACGAGGTGCGCAAGAACTATAAGGGGGCAGATGTCATCTGCTATCTGCCTTACGATACTCCCGCCCAGTGCCGCAAGTTCCTGAATTTGGTTCATCCCGACTGCGCCATCATTGTCAAGTACGAGTTCTGGGGCAACCTCTTGCAGGAGTTGAAGCGTCGTAACGTACCGGCTTATTTGGTGTCGGGCATCTTCCGTCCGCGCCAGGCTTTCTTCAAGTGGTATGGCGCGATGTTCCGTCCCGTGCTCAAGTGCTTCACCCACCTCTTCGTTCAGGATGAGGAGTCGCGCAACTTACTGCACGGTATCGGTATCGACAATGTAACCATCTGTGGCGACACCCGTTTCGACCGCGTCATTGCCATCCAGCAGCAAGCCAAGCATTTCCCTTGGGCGGAGCAGTTCGTTGGCGGTGGTAATTTCGTCCTCGTGGCAGGTTCGTCGTGGCCGAAGGATGAGGATATCCTGTTGGCCCACTTCAATGTCCATCCCGAGATGAAGTTGATCATTGCTCCCCACGAGATACACGAGGAGCATGTCCAACAGATTATCAGTAAGTTGAAGCGTCCTTATCTGCGTTATTCCGAACTGAAGCGCCGTTGGGAGTCGGGCGAACTGGCCGAGGGTACACTTCCTACCGACGAGTTGGTCGATTGCCTCATCATCGATGCCATCGGTTTCCTTTCGGGCATTTACCGTTACGGACAGGTCGCTTACATCGGCGGTGGTTTCGGAGTCGGTATTCACAATACGTTGGAGGCTGCCGTCT
>CACYQQ010000224.1 GCA_902776605.1 uncultured Bacteroidales bacterium
CTCCAGGCACCGGTAAGACGTTGTTGGCCAAGGCCGTAGCTGGCGAAGCCGACGTGCCTTTCTTCTCGATGTCGGGCTCGGACTTCGTTGAGATGTTCGTAGGCGTGGGTGCAAGCCGTGTGCGCGACCTCTTCCGCCAAGCCAAGGAGAAAGCTCCTTGCATCATCTTCATCGACGAGATTGACGCCGTGGGTCGTGCCCGCAGCAACCGTAACTTCAACGGCGGCAACGACGAACGCGAGAACACCCTCAATCAGTTGCTCACCGAGATGGATGGCTTCGGCACCAACTCGGGTGTCATCCTCCTGGCTGCCACCAACCGCGCCGACATCCTCGACAAGGCTCTGCTCCGTGCGGGTCGTTTTGACCGACAGATTCACGTCGATTTGCCCGAACTCTCCGACCGTATCGAGATCTTCAAGGTGCACCTCAAACCGCTGCACCTGGCCAAGAATATTGACATCAAGAAACTGGCTCGCCAGACCCCAGGCTTCTCGGGTGCCGACATCGCCAACGTCTGCAACGAGGCGGCTCTGATTGCTGCCCGTGCCAACAAGAAACGTGTCGAGGCGGCCGACTTCAACAACGCCGTTGACCGCATCATCGGTGGTTTGGAGAAGAAGTCGAAAATCATGACGCAGGAGGAGAAACACAGCATCGCCGTGCACGAAGCAGGTCATGCCACTATCTCTTGGCACCTCCAGTATGCCGCTCCATTGGTCAAGGTCACCATCGTTCCCCGAGGCAAGGCATTGGGCGCTGCCTGGTACATGCCCGAAGAACGACAGATCACCATCAAGGAGGCGATGTGCGACGAACTCTGCTCCCTCCTGGGTGGTCGTGCCGCCGAAGAACTCTTCCTGGGCCATATCTCCAGCGGTGCTGCCAACGACCTGGAGCGCGTCACCAAACAGGCTTACGCCATGATTGTCTATTACGGTATGAGCCAGCGTCTGCCCAACATCTGCTACTACGACAGCACAGGTCAGGATTACGGCTTCACCAAGCCTTACAGCGACGAGCGTGCCCGCATCATCGACGAAGAGATCTCGGCCCTGATTGCTGAGCAATACGAACGTGCCAAGAGCATCCTCCAGCAATATGCCGAGGGTCACAGCCAGCTGACACAACGCCTGGAAGACCAGGAGGTCATCTTTACCGAAGATGTTGCCGAGATTTTCGGTCCTCGTCCATGGTCATCGCGTAGCGAAGAACTCCTTAAAATCAACAAGAAATGAGTTTGAGTAATCTTTTCAACCGCTCCCTGTTGCAACGCACCCTCACAGGTGTCTGCATCGTAGCTGCCATCGTTGGATGCGTGCTGGGAGGTCCTTTCACCTTCTGCTGCCTCTTCACGCTGCTTATCTTTGGCGTATTGTGCGAGTTCTACAAACTCATCAACATCTCCAAGGAGGTCGAAATCAACTGCTGGACGCACAGCTTCGGCGGTGTCATCCTCTTCTGGTGCTTCTATCTGGCAGCATCGCACGTCACTCCTTTCGGCGACAACGTCTTTGCCCTCTATATGGTATATATGATGGCGATGTTCATCAGCCGTTTGTATTCGAAGCAGAACAATCCGCTCCGCGAGTTGGCCTACATCCTGATGGGTCAGGTATATATCGCACTCCCCCTCTCGATGCTCAATACGATTGCCTTCCATAGCATCGCCATTCCGTTGGGCAACATTGAGGACGACTACAACGGCATCCTCCTCCTGGCGCTCTTCTTCTTCCTGTGGTGCAACGATACGGGTGCCTACCTGACGGGTGTATCCATCGGACGACACAAGTTGTTCGAGCGCGTCTCGCCCAAGAAGTCGTGGGAAGGTTTCTGGGGCGGCTGTGTCTTCAACTGCCTCCTGGCTCTGGCCTTCTATCAGGCTTCGTTCTGGGGCTTCTTCGGACAGGACCTGCACGAACTGAAGCACTACACCCGCTTGGATTGGATTGGCTTGGGCTTGACCGTAAGCGTGTTCGGCACCTTCGGTGACTTGGTCGAGAGTTTCGTCAAGCGTGCCGTGGGCGTCAAGGATTCGGGCACTTTGCTCCCTGGTCACGGTGGCCTTTGGGATCGCTTCGACTCCCTGCTTTTGGCCGCTCCTGCCATGATGCTCTACCTGATCCTGCTTTCCGTCCTCAAGCAGTTCATCTGATAACACCTATCGGGTTATTGGACAAAAGAAACGACTTCTGGTAGTATCGTCCCTTTCACTCCCCTTAATAGCCTATTAATTAAAATATATATGAGATTTCGTTCAACACCTCCCCAAGGATGACGGAATCTCTTTCTTATACCTACATTATGGAACGCGAAGAAATTGTATTGAACTACCTACGCGAACACGACATCCCGTTCACGAACTACAACCATCCCGAAGGCAAGACCATCGAGGAGGCCAAACGTTGGTGGAAAGACGATGGCTCGATCCATTGCAAGAACCTCTTTTTCCGCAACCACAAGGGCGACAAGCACTACCTGGTTTGCTTCCATTGCGACCACGACCTGGACATTCACGACCTGGAGCATCGGTTGAAGGCCTCGCTGGTGGCACAAGGTCTCCCCTCCTGCGGCAAACTCTCGTTCGCCTCTCCCGAGCGCATGATGCGTTACTTGGGATTGGAGCCGGGCAGCGTCTCTCCTTTCGGCTTGATCAACGATGCGGAGCATCACGTCCACCTCTTCCTGGACATCAATCTGAAGGAGGCCGAGACGTTGAGCTTCCACCCCAACGACTGCCGTGGCACAGTCGTCATCCGTCGCGAGGATTTCGAGAAATACCTCTCCTGTGTCGGCAACGAATACGAATATATAGAGCTCTATTAAAAGTACAATAAAGGAGTTAATTTCATGTAGTTAACGGGAGATAACGGTAGTTTACAGACGAATGCTTTAGGCTATCGACACTCTTTCCGTTTTGCAAGAGAAACGTAATTTGTAATCAGTAATTTGTAATTGATACTTTCGTCCGTTAACTCCCCAAGCGAAGCGATAACTCCTATTAACTCCCGATAACTCCTATCGAGCAAACAATCATTCCTCAATACTAAAATTACCCACATGAAAAAAGTCTTTCTCTTAGGCGCCCTGTTGCTATCAGCACTTGTGAGCCATGCCCAGACGACCAGTTGGACGGCCGACAACGGCAACGGCACCTACACGAATCCACTCTTCTACGACGAGTTCAGCGACCCCGACGTCATCCGCGTGGGCGAAGACTATTACCTGGCTGGCACCACGATGCATTGCACCCCAGGATTGGTCATCCTTCACTCCAAGGATCTGGTCAACTGGGAGCTCGCCTCCTATTGCTTTGACCGTTGGGAGGACATCTTCCCTGGACAGGACAAGTTCAAGTTGCAGAACAACAAGATGGTCTATGGACAAGGTGTCTGGGCTCCCGTCATCCGCTATCACGACGGCAAGTTCTATGTCTTCACCAACGTCAACGGCAACGGCTTGCAACTCTTCATCAGCGAGTCGGCCAACGGACCTTGGGAACATCGCCCCCTGGGTGGACACATCTACGACCTCAGCGTCCTCTTCGATG
>CACYQQ010000225.1 GCA_902776605.1 uncultured Bacteroidales bacterium
TAATATTGCACAAGAGATGGGCGTCGAGGAATCTCATATTGAGTTCGCCTTCTCGCTGGCAATCTTCTTCCTTGGCATGAGTGCTGCCTTGGGTGGCCGTTTCGTCGAGAAAGCCGTCAAGCTGAGCAGTATGCTCTCGTGCCTGTGCTTTGCCTCGGGTCTGTTGCTCTCCGTCTTGGCCATCCGTATGCAGAGTCCAACGGGCTTCATGTTGAGCTACGGATGTCTGATGGGCATCGGCCTCGGCTTGGGTTATCTCTCTCCCGTCAAGACGTTGATGCTCTGGTTCAATCGTCACAAGGGCTTGGCCACCGGCATTGCCATCTCGGGCTTCGGATTGAGCAAAGTGTTGTTCTCGCCATTCATCGAGTGGTGCAACGAACTCTATGGTGTACAGGTCACATTGACCAGCATGGCGTGCATCAGTATCTTCTTCATGCTCACCGCCGCCATCCTGATTCGCAAACCCGAAGGTTGGGTCGAAAAGAAAGATCCCTTCTCGTTCAAGGAAGCTTTCAACATCATCCTCAACCCTACCTATATCAAGATCTGGATCATCTTCTACCTCAACATCACCTGCGGCTTGGCCATCATCTCGTTCGAAAAGAACCTCGCCCTCTTGGTAGGTATCTCGGCCGTCGGATTGCTGTCATCGGCTACGGCAGTGTTCAACACCTTAGGCCGATTCGGCTATTCGTCTGTAAGTGACTTCATGCGCCGCAAGGAACATATCTATCTGATTATCTTTGCCTCCAGCGCTTTGGTTTCCATGGCATCGGCCTTCACCGAGGTTCCTTACATCGTCATTGCCGTCATCATGCTGTGTGTCATCAATGCTGGTTACGGCGGCGGATTCTCGACCCTCCCTACCTTGCTCTACAGCAAGTTCGGCATGGAGAAGATCTCTACCATCCACGGCTTTGCACTCTCCGCTTGGGCTTGGGCAGGTCTGTCGGGCAACCAGTTGACCAACCTCATTATCAACGTTATGGGTGGTTCTTGGCAAATGGTCTTCTGGGTATTGACTGCCCTCTACACTATCAGTCTGGCCATCACCATCAACCTGCGCAAGCAGGCCACCTTGGAGATGAACAAGAAGGCACAAGGTTGACAACCGAACGAAAACGAAAAAACTCCGTTAACCGTTAAACAACCAAACACCCCCGATTCTGCGACAAGCAAAATCGGGGGTGTTTCGGTTATATTCAATTACTTACTCAAATCGACTGCGTAGTAGGCGGCACGGCCATTCGGATAGACACCGACGATGAACATCACAGGGTCTTGGTCGGCCGAACGGCGAGTGGTCAGATCATTATAGACCGACTCGATTTCCTTGTCGGAGTTGACCACCGTATCGTTGATCTTGACAATGACGAACTTCTCGTGAATGCCGGCACGGGCGAAGGCACCACCCTGCTCTACACTCTTGACCAACACACCCTTACGGACGCCGTACTTCTGCAATTCCTTGGCCGACAGGGTCTGGAACTTAGCACCCAAGGCATCAATACCTTTCTTTGTCAACATCTCGGTGTTGCCCTGGCTGTTCTTGAGCGTGACGGTGAAGGTCTTGGCATTGCCCTTGCGGTCAACAGTAACCTGCACCTTCTCACCTGGCGTGTGGCGAGCCAACTCACCTTGCAGCACACCGAAGTTCTTGATGCGTGTCTTGTCGATATTGGTGATGACATCACCTTGCTTGATACCGGCTTCGGCGGCAGCGCCATCGTCCAGAACCTCAGCTACATAGACACCTTCGGTCTCCTTCAGTTCCTCTTTCTCGACCAATTCCGGAGTGACCTCACGAATCTGGATGCCCAACACGGCACGCTGCACCTGACCATATTGACGGAGGTCGGCAACCACCTTATTGACAATGCTGGATGGTACGGCAAACGAGTAACCGGCATAGTTGCCCGTCTCGCTGTAGATGGCAGTATTGATACCGACCAACTCGCCGGCAGTGTTGACCAATGCGCCACCCGAGTTACCCGGATTGACAGCGGCATCGGTCTGAATGAAGCTCTCGATGTTCATCTGACTGCCGTTATTGCGCTGACCCATACCGATTTGACGTGCCTTGGCCGAGACGATACCCGCCGTGACTGTACTGTTGAGCATGAACGGATTACCTACTGCCAATACCCATTCACCCACCTTCAGGTTGTCACTCTCGCCAAAGGGGATGGTGGGCAGGTCCTTGGCATCCACCTTCAGCAAAGCGATGTCGGTGGTTGGGTCGGTGCCTACCAAAGTGGCTTCGAACTGACGTTGGTCGTTCAGCGTGACGGTCAACTGGTCTGCGTTGGCAATCACGTGGTTATTCGTCACGATATAGCCGTCGGCCGAGATGATGACACCCGAACCATATCCTTCGCGGGCACGTTGCTGAGGTTGCTGTTGACCATAACCCCGATTGCCAAAGAAGAAGTCAAAGAAGGGGTCCATCGACTGATATTGCTGTTGCACCATCTGCACGTTCTTGACACCCACCACTGCATTGACCGTCTTCTCGGCTGCCTGCGTGAAGTCGTTGTCTGTCACCGAAGTACGGTTAGCGACGGGCGAGAACTGAACCAGCCGGCTGTTGCTGTCGTTCTGCAAAACGAAGCTGTCGGCCAAGTCGCGCACGGTCTGTTTCTCCATTACCTTATAGGTACCCATGGCAGTAATTCCGCTCACTGCCACCATGACTGCAAGGAGTCCTAACGATTGCTTTGTTTTCATAATGTTATATTTTATTTAATGTAAAACTTCTATCGATTATTCGTACAAAAGTCGTGCCATCCCTTGGAGTCAACGACCTTTTGTCTCTCTTTCGACGATGCAAAGATAGGGCAAATTAAGTTAATTAAGTTAATTTTTCGGTCAATTTTAACATTTAATAAATTTTTTCTTACCATTTTAACCAAATTATAAGATTTGTTTATGGTTGTTTAATTTTTTTTTACTACCTTTGCAGCGTGAAAGCAGCAGGACAGTCTGTCGCTCGTGCAGAATAGCACGGGAGGAAAGTCCGGGCAGCACAGGGTACCATGCTGGTTAACGGCCAGTGGGCAGCAATGTTCAGGTAGCGTAACAGAAAATGACCGCCCGCAAGGGTAAGGGTGAAAAGGCGAGGCAAGAGCTCACCGCACTCGTAGCAATACGACGTGGCAGTACGTCCCATGGGCTGTAAGATCATGTATATCGACGACTGAGATTCGTCTTGGTTAAGGGTTACCCGCCCGATGTCGAGGGGTAGATTGCTAGAGCCCAGTTGAGAGACTGGGTCGAGATTAATGGCAGACGCCAACAGTACTGCATCCCGCACGCTGTTGGTACAGAACCCGGCTCATAGGCCTGCTACTTTCATTTATTTATTAAAGGGAGTGACAAGGGAGTGAAAAAGAATTTACAGGGAAGTGACAAGGAAGTGACAAAGAAGTGACAAGGACGTTTGATCCTGCTCACCTCTTTTTTTATACTCTCGCAGGAAGGAGTGTAATTGAGTTCTATTGATGGAGTTTTATAATCTCTCGAAGAGTATAAAAATCACCGAATTGAACAAATCTATACGAATAACACGGTTCGGTCAGTCCATCACTCAGTAAGAAATATTTAACGAATTTCAAAACGAATTTGGAAACTCCTTTGCACTCTCATACACTCTGGGAGATATTATTAGAACGCGAAAGGGACATGCGTTTCAAGCCTCCTCGGATGCGAATTTCGTTGATTTCGCATTTTTCGTGTTCTTTAAATATATCTCTCGCAGAGTTCAAAAGAGTGTAAATGAGGGATATACAGGAACTCCAATACACTCTCATACACTCTGGGAGATATTATTGAGACCGAGAAAGGGACATGCGTTTCAAGCCTCCTCGGTTGCGACTTTCGTTGATTTCGATTCTTTCGTGTTCTTTAAATATATCTCTTGCAGAGTTCAAAAGAGTGTAAGTGATTTCTATTAAGTTCAATGGATGGAGTTACTATAAAGAAGGGAAACGACAAGGACGAAGCTTCATTCCCCAATCCCCCATTTTGGAAACAGGAGTTAACAAATCAGAGGATTTCAGCCTATAAAAGAAAAAAAGTACACACTTTTAGGAGCTTTTTCCCCCTCCCCTTCAAAGAATCTTTTTATATTTGCTCCCGTAGATTCGTTTGGGAATTATCTTCATCTATTTACCTTTCCACTTCCACATTATCGCTCTATGAAGCGAAGACGACCACTAACCGGAAAGGATAAACAGGAGACATTGAACAATACCCAGAATAACCCACTCACTAAAACTAAAACTACTTATGGATTTCGTACAATTAACAGTTTGTTGGAATGCCTTCGAGGCCAATCTGGTCAAAGGCAAGCTGGAGACAGCAGGCATCTCGTGTGTACTGCAGGGCGGTAATATGTCGAACATCTTTATCGGCACCAGCGGAGCATCCAGTCCTTTCGCCATACCTATCCTGGTACGCGCCGAGGACCTTCCGTCCGCACGCAACCTTTTGGAATCTAAACAAGTGGTGGGGGCTTAACCTCACCACTTGTTTTTTTGTCCGCTGTCCGACGACGGCATCCCTCTCCCAAGGGCACTTTTCTTCTCCGACTTTCACGACAATCCGCACTTTCCCCAGCCCCAAAATCAGCCCTCTCCAACGCCGTCACGCACCTTCGGGCAGCCCTCCGTATTCCTTCGGTCACGCCTCGTCCTCTTTCCCTTCTTTGAAAAGAACGAAAAAGAACCAAAAAAGA
>CACYQQ010000226.1 GCA_902776605.1 uncultured Bacteroidales bacterium
GGCTTACGGGCGTTCAACGATAGCATCTTCAAAATCTTGTAGTCGAGAGCGTCTAATTTCATGTTTGCCATAGTATGAAAATGTATGTTTAATTTGTTAGTAATTAGCGTCGGTTTACTAATGAATTATTTTGCCCAAATGGTCAAGTGTGACCCCATGGGTGATAATTTCGCTACAAAATTAGGTAAAATAATTCATATTTTTAAAGTTTTTGGGGACAAATTGTGTGAAAAATATAACAGCGCCCTTGTTTGAGGTGCTGTTATACATTGAAACCTACGCTGTTGGCGACAAAAAATCAGTCGGTGTAGGTTCGCTCAATCGTTCTTAACGGTTTCCCGTTGTGCGAGAATTGCGCCCATGTGATGCGTGCGTGTGTGTCCAGGCGGTATTTGATGCTGTATTCGGCTGTCACCTCGTTGCCCTTGTAGCGCTTGATGCCGCACAGCAGTTTCTTGCCCGTGGCGGCCGACGAGATATACCAACCCACACGCTGGTGCATCACGGTGGCTACTTCGTCTTCGCGACCCTCGGTAGCGTAGATGGGGAAAAGTATCTGAGGCTCAGACCATTGGTGACCGTCCTCCGACCATTGGTACAATGTGCGCGACGGATAGACATGCTCCGACTGCGGGTCGCTCAGATAGTGCATCCACAACCGCCCCTGCCAGTGCGTCAGCATCGGCTGGTGGTTGTAGGTCCATCCTACGGTGTCGCCCAAGGCGTTGGGTTCTTTCAATGCCCGCTGGGCGTGCATGGTCTGTATGTTGTGTACTCCGATGACGGGCGACAGTCCGCCGTCATGTCGATAGGGGTTGCTCACCACCGTGCCGGTATAGTGGGCCTGCAAGGTGTCGCCCGCCCAAGCCATATCGGTCAGGGCGAGGAGCACAAGACTTAAAGTGAGTTTGCGTACCATTCGATGTTCATATAACCGTCTGCACGGATAATTAAAGCGTCAGTTGAATCGTTGGGATTCAGGCCGTTAGCCTTCTCCCAGTTGTCGGGAATGCCGTCGCCGTCGGTGTCCTTGTGAGGCTTGCCTTTGTAGGTGGGCAGTCCTCCCACCTGTTGTGGGTCGGTGATGATACCCATCTTGTAACTGTCGGCGGGCAGGCGTCGGCGCACGTAGGGTGACGTATGTTCCATGGCTCCTTTCACATAGGTGGGTTCGCCGCTACGCACACTTCGTACGATGCGTGCATCGACGGCATCGCGCACCGGCTTGGTGGCTCCGACGTGCTCCAATACATATTCGTAGGCCTCCGAGGCGCTGTAGAGGGTGTCCAGATAGGGCATCGGGTGAGGGGCATCCACCTTCAGGGTCTGGGCGATGACCGCCTTGTCCTTCAGTCCCGGGGGCTGGATGCCGCCGTCCCAGTTGTCGGCTGTCACCTTGTCGTTGCCCTCCACGATGTTGCCTGTCACATAGGCCTTGCCGAACTGCTCGGCTTGTTCCTTGCTGCGACCGCATTCGGGTTTCAGGATGCGCCAACGGATAGAGGCTTCGGGATCGACTGCCTTCTTCTCGGTGTCGTAGCCTGTGATGGGGCCAGGCTTGAAGTAGTTGTTGACGATGTTGAAGCATGAGGTGTTGTCTCCGCCGTCGATGCTTCGGTTCCACCAGTTGAAGAGCACGTTGTTGACGAAGTTGAATCCGCCGTTCATGGCAATGCTCGGGTTGCGGCTGATGTTGTTGGCAAAGAGATTGCGCGCAAAGAGGGAGTTGTGACCGCCGATGCTGGCTCCGAAACCGTGGTTGTAGAGGTCCAGCCCCTCGGCAAAGATACAGTCCTGGATGGTGATGTTCACCGTGGGCAACTTCTCGCCGTAGCCGTTGGCCTTGCGGGCATAGACGTGTCGGTACATCGACATCACTTCGTCCAACCCCCACGAGGCGGAACAGTGGTCGTAGATGATGTTGCCCAACCCGTTGCCGCCACAGGCGTCGTCGCGGAAGGCCACGTCCATCGAACCGCGGCGGAAGCGCATGTAACGGATGATAACGTCGTGTGTATCAATGAGCAACGACTGCCCCGTGATGACCACACCGTCGCCGGGCGCCGTCTGTCCGTAGATGCTGATGTAGGGTGCACGAACGTGGATGGGGCGCTCCAACCGGATCTCGCCCGCCACGTTGAAGACCACGATGCGGGCGCCGCCGGTCTCGCACGCTTCACGCAACGAACCGGGACCGCTGTCGGCCAGCGAGGTCACCACAAAGACCTTGCCTCCACGGCCTCCAAAACTGTATCGGCCTCCGCCGATGGCACCGGGGAAGGCGGGGATAGTGGCTTGTCGCAACATCTCGGACGTTGCGCACCACGGGACGAATGGTTTGCCGTTGAGCATGTCCTGCATCACGGTAGGCACGGCCTTCTGCCATGCCACGTTGTCCAACGAGTCCCACAAAGCTTGTTGTTGTGCTCCGCGCACTTTGGCGGAGTCGGGTATGGTGGGGTATTGCGCCCATGCGGGCAGAGTAGCCACCAACATAAATGAGAGAATAAGAGAAAACTTCATATAAAATGTATTCGCAAAAAGTGTTCGGTGTCGGGAGCGATAATACTGCTTCTACTGTTCGCTCGCCGTGATTGTCTTGGTTTATATATCCTAAGTTTCGCAATGCTCAACTTTGAGAATTTCAGGAAGATAAAGAAGTTAAAGAAGATAAAGACGATAGCGAATTCCTTAAACTTTTTCAGAAGAGAGAATCTTGTATGGCACTAAACCATTGTCTTTAACTTCTCAGCGTCCTCCAGGACGCGATATCTTCTTGCACTTCTTTATCTTCTTTCATCTCGCTTAAGATGAGATATTATTTCGCCACAAAGGTACAAAAGTTATTGGACATAAGCAAAAAAAGTGCCGAAAATGTGACGTTTCTCCTCCATCTTGGAGTGTTACTTCACTTTTCGCCCCTGCTTTTTCACTTTTGTTGTCCTCGTCAAGCCCCCGTTTCGGCCTGCTTTTTCCTTCTTCTGTCCAAAAGAATATACTCCGTCAATTGAACTTAATTTGAACTCAATTTTCAGTGGTCGCGAGAGCGATGCAACTCAATCTTGTAACTCCATTGAACTCAATCATTTTTGGCGATATGGGAACGCGCTTCTTCTTCCTTCGTTCTCAAATTCGTTAAATATTCTTTCGGTCAGTCGTGCGCGAGCAAGGATATTCGTCTTCATTGGTTCCATTCGGTGATTCAATCTCAAGAATTAGAGAATTAGAGAATTTTCTTTTGCGCGCAATGGAAAGAATATGTCTGTATTGAATGGATGAGAATTAGAGAATTCGATAGCTCTGGAGGTCGCATTGAACTCTATCCTCGACCCTATTTTCCCATTGTTCTAATCTCTCGCGTAAGTGAGTGTAAAGGAGTTTTTCGTTTTGGTTTTCGTTTTCGTGCGAAGTTCATAATTCCCCTTGCCTCGGCCCACCCTCGATCCCACCTCGCGGTCATGTTCGGATAATGGTCGGGTATCGATTGGGTATCGATTGGCGTAAGGTTGAACCGAC
>CACYQQ010000227.1 GCA_902776605.1 uncultured Bacteroidales bacterium
CGTACATTATTAAAATGTTGTGCAAAGATACTACATTTTTCGAGACAACAGGCCAAAACGCGGCAAAATTATAGCGATAGGGCGGAAAATATCGCTAAAAACGGGGTTTTAGAGGCTCTTTCATACAAAAATCAACCTAAAAATGCGTTTTTTCGCAAAATAATATTGGAACGTAAAAAAAAATCATCTATATTTGCATCGTACAAATCCTTGTACTAGTACAAACAATCTAATCAAAATTCTTACAACTATGGAAGAGTTAGTAAAACAAATTAATGAGCTCACTGCTGCGTTTGCTAAAGATGCTGAGGCTCAGATTGTAAAGGGTAACAAAGCTGCAGGTCTCCGCGCTCGCAAAGAGGCTCTTGAGATCAGCAAGTTGATGAAGGAGTTCCGCGCTGCTTCTAACGCTGCAGCTAAGGCCTAAATAAAAACATCTTTACCTTGTAAGAAGCATCCATGAAAAGCACAGGATGCTTCTTTTTTTACACCCTTTGGGACTACATTCAATGAAACGACTCTTCATCCTGCTTACCTTACTCTGCACCTTCACACTCAGTTGGGCACAGTTGAACCTGTCCGATTCTCTCCAGATTTCCTTACTTACCGTCTCTCCAGGCGAGGAGGCTTACTCTTGCTTCGGACATACGGGCATCCGCATCAAGGACCTGCGTTCCCGACAGGATATCGTGTTCCATTACGGTGTCTATAACTACAGCGAACCGCACTTCATCTGGCATTTCGTCTTGGGCGAATGCAACTACATGATGGGTGGCGTATATACCTCCCACTTTCTGGCCGAGAACCAAGAAAAGAAGTTGAACATCACAGAACAGGTTCTCCGATTGGATTCAACCCAAACCGCCAGCCTTGTGGGTGCTTTGCTCGAAAACTACCGTCCCAAAAACCGCAACTATCGGTATAATTACTTCTTCGACAACTGTTCGACGCGGCCTTTCTCCATCTTCAACAAATGGATTGACATCCAATACGATACCACTTGGGTGGAAGATGTCACCCTGCGCGACATGGTGCAGGAGATGAAAGGGCGCGACACATGGCTCTTCTTCGGCATCTCGATGGTGATTGCCCGACGGGCCGACCTCCCCACCTCGTTTACCGAACAGATGTTCCTCCCCAAGTACCTCTGCCGGGCGCTCGATCATGCCTCTGTCGGCAATCAACCCTTCGTCAAGGAGCAACACATCTATCCTTTCGGCGATTCATCGACCCATACGGACGCCGCATTTGGATGGCTCAACCCAACATTCATCTGCTGGTTTTTCCTCCTGATTGGAGGGACTTTGACCTGGCTCTCCCGCCGAAGTAAAGGCACCCGGGATACGTGGAGAAAAGCGCTCCTCGTCTACGACATCACTTGGCTCGTCGCAACCGGAATAGCAGGGTGCATTGCGTGGTTCCTGAACTTCTTCTCTTTGCATCCTGCTGTCGATAATAACATCAATTGCTGGTGGCTTTTGCCCACTAACCTCCTGTTTGCAACAATAATTGGGATAAAAAAGGCCGAAAAAGTTCGACATATTTATTTTTTTATTATATTTGCGGCCGAATTTATATATTTATTATTACTTACTCAAGGACAATATTGCCATCCAGCATTCATTCCTTTGCTCATCGTCATAGCATCAAGGAGTTTCCTCGGGTATATCGAATCTAAACATCCTTCCAAGTGAAAGGCAAGAGTAACCATATACTCTCTACTACCCTTTTCCTTTTGGTCGCAGTCAACGTCTTGGCCGCCGAACAAAAGGGACGGAGCAATGCGCCCAAGTTGATTATCGGCATCACGGTCGATCAACTTCGGACGGATTACCTCTTGACCTTAGAAGACCAGTTGTCCGAGGGAGGCTTGAAACTTCTGTTGGACAAAGGCTTGGTTTACGAGCAGGTCACCTACGACATCGACAATCCCGATGCCACCGCAGCGATGGCCGTATTGGCGACAGGCACGTATGCTTTCCACAACGGCATCCCTGCCCGTGAGGTGTACAACACCAAGCTCTCGAAGAAACAATCCATCTTCTCCGACAAAGCTTATTTAGGCAACTTCACCGATGCCAACTACTCGGCAAGAGTCTTGAACAGCACGACCATTGCCGACGAACTGATGATTGCCTCCGACAACACCAGCCGGATCTATTCCATTGCGCCCGATCCCGAAGCTGCCATCCTCGGCGCCGGTCATTCGGCCAATTGTGCCTTCTGGATTGACGACAAACAAGGTAAGTGGGCATCGACCACCTACTACCGTAACTTCCCGAACTACGTTGAACGCAAGAATAAGGACAAGCCTCTTTCCTATCACCTGAGTGAAGCGGTGTGGGAACCGATGTCAAAGGTTCGTTTCCTCGACATCATGCCCTACCACCACGAGGTCCGAGGCTTCAATCACGTCTTCTACCAGCAGGGGCAACCCGACTATGTGTGGTTCAAAAGCAGCCCTCTGGTGAACGATGCCATCGTCGGCCTCTCCAAGATTCTCTTGACTACCGGTTCGTTGGGATCGGGCAAGAATACGGACATGCTCCAGCTGACGTTCTATTGCGGCACTTGGTTGCACGACTGTCCCGAACGCTATGCCGAGGAGTTGCAGGACATCTACCTCCGCCTTGACAAGAGCATCCAGGAGTTGCTTGCTGCTGTCGATAGCAAGATCGGCTTGCAAAACACATTCATCTACCTGACAGGAACGGGCGAAACCACCCACCTCCACCAGGAGATCGAGAGCACGCACGTCGGCACCTTCACGGCCAGCCGTTGTTCGTCGTTGCTCAACAGTTACCTCGTCTCCCTCTACGGCAAGGGCAACTACGTCACCAGCATGGTTGACAACCAGATATATCTGGATCATCGTTCCATCGAGCAGAAGAACCTCAAGTTGAACGAAGTACAACAAGCCTCGGCCGAATTTGTCATGATGTTCAGCGGTGTGGAGGATGTTGTCACGCAATACCAGATTCTGCATCAAGACGTCAACGAACGCATCAAGAGAATGCGTCGTGCCTACGACCGGCAATATGGCGGAGACCTGGTGGTCACCCTCCAACCCGGTTGGAGCTACAAGCAGAAGGACAACAGCCCTGAGCAACCGCAGACGCGGCACGACATCGCTCCTGGTCCTGCCATCCTGTTCGGACCTACCATCCCTGCCGAACGCATAGCTGATCCTATTGAAGCTACATACATCATCCCAACGGTATCACATGCCATACGCATACGAGCCCCAAGTGGATGCAAGATGCCTTCATTAATTACTTATTAGTAATGACTCAACTTTCGCAAGTTGAAAGAAGATAATTCTACAACATAGTTATATTTTCTATCGTCTTTATCTCCTTTATCTTCTTTAACTTCCTTAAATTCTAAAAGTTGAGCCTTTGCGAAACTTAAAATATTATTCCATACAACATACAACATACGACTATGAATTTTAATGATATATTGACCAAACTCTTCGGCAACAAGTCTCA
>CACYQQ010000228.1 GCA_902776605.1 uncultured Bacteroidales bacterium
AAACCACCTCATCCCAAATGGATGTTCTGGAAAAAATAATCAAACAGACTTGAAGGAAGGGGCAAACAGAGGACACACCTGTTTGCCTTTTCCGTAACTTTCTATATGAATAACACTTTTGTGACTAAATAGATTGAATTATGCGGAGATCCTATATCATGTTCATCATCTTGATGATGGCCAGTCTGAGTGCCTCGGCACAGTTTTATGGCACAGTGGTCGATGGACAGACCAACGAACCCCTTCCTTTCGTCACCGTGAGGTATCAGGGCACATCCATCGGAGCCATTACCGACATGGATGGTAAGTTCGAGGTGCCTATCACGTCAGAACACAGCAAACTGGAGGTCTCGGCCGTGGGATACAAGACCTTGATTGTGACCGTGAACTATCAGCGTGCCAAGCAGACATCCACCATCAAACTCTTCGCAGATAATGTGATGCTCGGCAATGTGACGGTGGTTCAGAAGCGTGAGAAGTATAAACGCAAGGATAATCCGGCCGTGGAACTCATGCGAAAGGTCATCGCCAACAAGAAACTCTATGCTATCGAGAACAATGATTTCTACCAACTCGACAGGTATGAGAGACGTACATTCTCCGTCAACGAAGTGTCGGCCAAGACCTGGGAGATACCGATCTTCAAGCCTTTCAAGTTCCTTGCCGATCATGAGGTGGTGTGTCCTGAGACGGGTAAACTGATTCTGCCGCTCTGGTTCGAGGAGAAATTCAGCCAGACATATTACAGGAAGGACCCCAAGGCGAAGAAGACATACGTCCGAGGAGAGAATACCGAGGGTTACAACACACTCTTCTCTACTGGCGATTTCTTTAACGACATCATGAAGGACGCTTTCACCGATGTGAACATTTACGAAGACAATGTGCGCTTGCTCAAGGCACCGTTCATCAGTCCCATCTCGTCATCCCAGGCTATAGCTTTTTATCATTATTATATCAATGACACCATTGAAATCAACGGTCAGAGGTGTATCGACGTGGCTTTCACGCCCGCCAATCCACAGGACTTCGGTTTCATGGGTAACCTCTATATCCTCGACGACGGCACTTATCAGGTGGCTCGTTCACTGCTCAATATTCCCAGCAGGTCGGGCGTTAACTTTGTCGATAACCTCCTTGTCCAGCAGGACTTCACACTTTTGCCCAATGGACAAAGAGTGATGACTTTGGATGACATGATTGTGGAACTCACCTACATCTTTGGCGGAGCGAAATTCCAGGTGCAGCGCTTCACTACCTACGGCAATTTCCAGTTCGAGGAGTTCAGCGACAAGGCCATATACCAGCATAAGGCAGTTGAGACCGTGGATGCGGGTGCCGCGTCGAAGGACACCACCTTCTGGCAGTCCGTCCGCACCATGCCGCTGTCCGAAGCTGAAAACACACTGGACGAGATGGTGAACGACACCAAGAAACTTAGTGGCTACCAAATTTTCATGACAGCCCTCAAGTTGTTCCTTGAGAACTCCTTGGAGTTGACCAAGGCGCCCAACAAGGTGGACCTCATGCCCATCAACACCATCATCACCAGCAACTATGTGGATGGACTCCGACTCAGATTGGGTGGTCAGACCACGGGTAACCTCAATCCCCACCTCTTCTTCCGTGGCTTCGGGGCATACGGATTCAAGGACGAGAAATGGAAATACAAGGCAGAATTGGAGTATTCCTTCAATAAGAAGAAATACATGGCACATGAATTCCCAAGGCGTTCCATCACCGCAACCTACAGTTACGACACCATGTCGCCTGTCGATAAGTTCAGTGAGACGGACAAAGACAACGCGCTCACCGCTTTCAAGACCACCAAGGTCGATAAGATGATGTACGTGCGCAATGCCGACCTCAAGTGGACCTACGAGACCAACTCCTTCTTCACCACCACGCTGGACCTCTCCAATTCCAACATCGAGCCAGCAGGCAAACTTGTCTATCAACGTATGGGAACCAATGAACTGGTTCACGACATCACGCTCACCGAACTCAAGACTTCGTTCCGCTACGCGCCCAACGAGCAGTTCGCCAACACCAAGCAGAGACGTCAGGCTACCAACCACAACGCAACAATCATGACGCTCGAACACACCATGGGCATCAACAAACTCTTTGGTTCCGACTATAATTACCACCTCACCGAGGCCTCGTTCTATAGGCGTTTCTACCTTCCCTATGCCTGCGGTTATCTCGAGTCGTATCTCAAAGGTGGCGTGCAGTGGAGCCGTGTGCCGTTCCCCATGCTATTCGTACCAGCATCCAACCTGTCCTACTTCGTGCAGTTTGACAGTTGGTCGTTCAATATGCTCGACAACATGGAGTTCCTCAACGACCGTTATTTCTCCGCCTATTTCAACTGGAGCCTCAATGGTAAACTGCTCAACAGGGTTCCGCTCATCAGCAGACTCAAACTACGTGAGTACCTCGGGTTCAAGATGATGATGGGAGGCCTGTCGGACAAGAACAATCCTTTCATCACCACCGACGACCCGCGCCTCTTCGCTTTCCCCACCCGTGGCGACGACAATCTGCCGACCCGTGTGATGGGTAGCAAACCGTATATGGAGTTCTCGGTGGGTATCTCCAATATTTTCAATATCCTGACCATCGAGTATGTGCGCCGTCTCAACTACCATTACCCCGATGTGAAGAAAAACGGCATCAGGTTCGAGATAAAGATCAGCTATTGATATTATATTAATTGGGAGTTAAAAAGGGAGTTAAAAAGGGAGTTGAAAGGGAAGTTAAAGTGGACGATAGGTCTATTCTGACGCTATAACACCTCAAAAACTATTGAAGGAGAGACATTCGATGAAGACAAGGATATTGTTTGTTTGCCTTGGCAATATATGCCGCTCGCCAGCCGCTGAGGGCATCTTGAAAGCGATGGTGGAGGACAAAGGACTGCAAGATGACTTCCACATCGACTCTGCTGGCATCGGCAGTTGGCATGTGGGTGACCTGCCTGACAGCCGCATGCGACGGCATGGTGCGTTGCGAGGTTACGATTTCTCTTCCCGTGCCCGTCAAGTGACTTCGGCCGATTTCTCGCGTTTCGATCTCATCATCGTCATGGACGACGAAAACTATTACGATATCAAACGATTTTCCACCCATCCCGCCGACATGATGAAGGTGCATCGTATCAATGAGTATTTCATACGTTTTCAGGGACGCCCCGATGTCCCTGATCCCTATTACGGGGGCGACAGCGACTTCAAGTTGGCGCTCGACCTCCTTGAGGACGCTTGTCAGGGAATTATCAACAATGTGATGACCAAATGAAAAATCCGCTCAACGCAACCGT
>CACYQQ010000229.1 GCA_902776605.1 uncultured Bacteroidales bacterium
GATGGAGTCCTTTAGGTTCTCCTCTTTCAACTTCATTTCCAACGTCAGACGTTGCGTCCTTTCGGTTTGAAGGTTGATTTGGTCCGTGTGCCATTTCAGTTTCATCTTCGCTTGTCGGCTGTAAAGGTAGAACATATACATGATAGACAGGAAGACGAGAATGGAGATAATCAACGAAATGAATAGGGGTTTGTTGTTCTCCGACGTGGGAGTTGTTGACTCTATGGGCAAAGTCGGTTGTTCCGAAGTAGCGATTGGGGAGAGTTGCTCCAACCCGACTTTCGCTTCGGGCGCATAGTAAGCATAGAGCAGGTTATAGGCTTTCTCGTAGTCACCCAGTTGCTTATAGATTTGAGATTGGAGCAGGACATGACGTTCACGCAGACGCTTTGTAGAGCAGTTGGAGAGGGGAATAGCCTCCAATAGCCGTTTGGCTTGTTGTGGATCGGTGGCAATTTGCGCCTCGATCAAGTCAAGTTGTTTTTTGACTTGATATCGGTTGGTGCAGTTGCAGAAAAGAAAAGGAAGGAGAACGAGGATAAGGTAGCAGTGTTTCATCGGGAAAGGTGGAGTGTCTTAGGAGCCAGGAGAGTCTGGTAGAGACTGCGGGCAGCGAGGTAGAGCACGAAGGCGAACCAGAGGTGATGGTTGGCCGAAAGGGGGAGCGGGAGATACCACACCCCGAAGAAAAGGGCGGCAGCCAGAGCCAAGGCATAGAGCATGTGGCTCGTGGCCGTGGCGCCGATATAGATGCCGTCCCACATGAAAGCGGCAAAGCCACACAGCGGAACGAGCAAGATCCAAGGGAAATAGGGAGTGGAGGCCTCGACGACAGCAGCGTCGTTGGTGAGCAGGGAGAGCAAGGAATGACCGCCGACGGCATAGAGCGCCGTGAAGAGCAGCGTCACGCCACCGGCCCAAAGGAAGAGTTGGCGAATGCAGAGACGTTGACTGGAGGGGTCCTGAGCTCCGACATACTTGCCCACCAAGGCCTCGCCGGCCAAAGCAAAACCATCGCAGAAGTAACTGAACAGGATGAAGAGCTGGATAAGCAAGGTGTTGACCGCCAACAGCATGTCGCCCTGTCGTGCACCGAAACTGGTGAAGGCGGTAGTGACGGCAATGAGGCAGACCATGCGTAACAAGATATGTCCATAGACCTTCATGCTGCTGCGGAGGGAAGTGGCTTTGACCTCGGCCACGGAGTTGGGGTTGTATTGCGTGTGACGCACGAAAAAGAGAGCTGCTGCCAATCCGGCATATTGAGCACAGACGGTGCCCAGAGCGACACCCTCAATGCCCATCTCGTAGTGGAACACCAAGAGGAGGGACAACAGGATATTGAGCAGGTTCTGTCCAATGGCGATGTACATGGGAAAGCGGGAGTTCTGCATCCCGACGAACCAACCGTTGAGCGCAAACAACGCCAACACGGCAGGGGCTGCCCAGATACGGATGCGGAAATAGGTGATAGCCAACGTCCAGACGGCATCGGTGGGGGCAATGATGATGTGCGCCATCCACTCGATGGGACGTTGCAAAAGGAAGATGCCGACACCGCTCACCACAGCTACCAGCAGGGCGATGCGGAGCACCCGACGTTGCGACTCGACATGTCCCTGTCCGAAGGCCTGAGCGGAGAGTCCGCTGGTGCCCATGCGCAGGAAATTGAAGAGCCAATAGACCATATTGAATATCAAGCCACCCACGGAAATAGCTCCAATGGCCGTGGCCGACCCTATATGCCCCGTGATGGCAATATCGACCATACCCAGCAAGGGCACGGTGATATTCGTGACGATGCTGGGTATGGCTATATGGAGGATTTCGCGGTGCATAGAAGAAAAATAAGAGACCCACCCCAACCCTCCCTGCATAGGGAGGGAGCTTTGTCCTGCATCAAGTTATATCAATTACTCTGGTACAGAAAAGCGTTTAAGGAAAGTCTGGAAAATTAGAACAATGTATCAAACTTTTCTCCCCCCTATGCAGGGGGGATGGAGGGGTCTTTTTACAACGCTTTCTCAAATCGTTCCAGGAAGAGGTCGCACTCCTTGCGGGTGATGCAGAGAGGAGGCAGGATGCGGAGAACGTTGGTGCCGGCAGCGCCTGTGAAAACATGCTGATCGTAGAGCAGGCGGTTGCGGACCTCCTTGTAAGGATGGTCGAACTCGATGCCAATCATGAGACCGCGGCCACGGAGTTCCTTGAGACCGGGGATGTTCATCGACTTCAAGCCCTGCATCAGATACTCACCTTGCTGAGCGGCATTCTCGATGAGGTGTTCGTCCTGAATGACGTCGAGCACGGTGCATGCCAAGGCACAACCCAGATGATTGCCGCCGAAGGTGGTGCCCAACTGTCCATAGACAGGGGTGAACATAGGCGAAATCAAGACGCCGGCGAAAGGATAACCGTTGGCAATGCCCTTGGCCATGGTGATGATGTCGGGACGGATGCCGTAGTGCTGGTGAGCAAAGAACTTGCCCGAACGGCCATAACCACTCTGAATCTCGTCGAGGATAAGGACAACCCCATTCTCGGCCGTTACCTGACGCAACTGCTGCATGAACTCGGTGGTAGGGATATGGATGCCGCCTACGCCGCTGATGCCCTCGATGATGACGGCTGCGACAGCGCCCTTGGCAATGCTGGCGCGAATACCCTCAATGTCGCCCAACTCGAAGAACTCGACGGGGAAGGTGGTGTTGATAGGTGCCTGAATCTTAGGGTTCTGGGTGACGTTGACAGCAGCCGACGTACGTCCGTGGAAGGCGTGACCGAAAGCGATGACTTTCTTCTTGCCCGTGTAGAAAGAGGCAAGTTTCAAGGCATTCTCGTTGGCCTCGGCACCCGAATTGATGAGGAACAACTGGTAGTCGTCGTAGCCACAGATAGGACCTAACTTTTCGGCCAACTTGACCTGCAAGGGATTCTTGACGGCGTTGGAGTAGAAACTCAACTTAGCAGCCTGCTCCTGCATGGTCTGGAGATAGCGTGGATGGCAATGACCGATAGAGATGACGGCATGACCGCCATAGAAATCAAGATATTCCTGACCCTTGTCGTCGTACACATAGCAACCCTTGCCATGGTCGATGGTGACATCAAATAAAGGATATACGTCAAAGAGTTTCATTTGCTTTTAGGTTATGAGGTTATGAGGTCGCTTGGCTTGTGAGGTTTTGAGGTAAGTTACAAAGGTACTTTCGATAGTATAATACCTTATAACCTGAAAACCTCACAACCTTATGACCTTCTAAAATGCTATTGCCTTGAGTCCCAATCCGGCCTTCTCGTCGAGGCCGAACATCAGGCTTGAGGAGGTTGTCGATGATGGAGGTGATGACTACCTTGCGGCCGAAGACATCGACATGAACGAGGGCCTTGTTGGTGCCCACTACCTGTTTGAGGTCGAGGGCAGCGTCGCTATAGTGCGTGAAGGCGGCATCGGCATAGAAAGCCTTGTAGAGGGTAACAACTTGGTCGGCAGGCAAGGCCTTGTCCAGACGAACCACTTCGGTGCAGAAGATGCCACGGGCGAAGTCACCACGGTAAGGGATGAAATCGACGGTAATGCCCTGTGCCTCATACCCTTCGTCGAGCGTATCGACGACGTGAGGAGCACCGGCTGGAGCCAACTCGTTGAGCGTCTGGGTAATCTCGTGCAAGTGCTGGTGCGTGAAGAGCTTATAGACCGACATATTGTCGTTGCGCCAAGAGAAATGGGTGGTAGCACCTGGCTTCTGACCCGCACCCGTCGAGCCTGTGATGGCGTTGACGGCAATGTCGTCGGTCAGGAGGCCTGCCTTGGCCAATGGCAACAGACCCAGTTGGATGCAGGTGGCAAAGCAACCTGGGTTGGCCAAATGCTGACAACGGCAGATGGCGTCGCGGTGAATCTCGGGTAAGC
>CACYQQ010000230.1 GCA_902776605.1 uncultured Bacteroidales bacterium
CTAACCTGTAGGCAGAGGGACACTGCGTCAGGGCGAGGGAAAGAGTGGGTTCCAGCGATGCCTGGGGCTAATCGGTATTGCGCTTTCAGCGCGTTCCCATATCACCAAAATGATTAAGTTTAATTGAGTTATAACTTTGAGTTGCATCGCTCTCGCGACCACTGAAAATTGAGTTTGAATTAAGTTCAATTGATGGAGGATATCCCCCTACCAGTCAGAAAGCCACCCAACGATGACCATACGCTCACCCACTATTCAGCAGGGCGCGGCAGCGGGAGGACGGCGTGAGAATGAAAAATTAAAATTAAAAGTGAAAAAGGAGGGGGTATTTTCTGTTCATGCAGAGGGAATAATGAATCTTGCGCAAAGTGGAAAGAAAGCTGTAGTGTTTGACAAAGGGAAAGCAACAGGCCTGAGCGTGGCACCGTTGCCAGTGTAACAAATAACAATTTTGGTTACACGGGTGCGCAATCCCTGCAAAACGTGCAAAGAAAACTAAAGAAAATTGTTACAAACTGGTATTTTCATAGCCAAAACTATGATTATTCTAACCACAGTATTGCAAATTCGGAGAAAAAGGCGTAAATTCGCGGCACCTAACTAACCGAATCTAATATGCGACTGTTACATTCCTTACTAATGACATGTTACAATTACTACTTATTCACGCTTACCCTACTATTAACGTTCTCGTTCACTGACCTGAGGGCACAAGCCTGCCGTCTGTTCTCGACCGAAGACAAACTCCCGAACACGTTGGTGAATGACGTCATCGAAGATGCCAACAACATGATTTGGGTGGGCACAGAGTTTGGTCTGTGCCGTTACGATGGGGCAAAGTTCACCACCTATCTGTACGAGAAAGGCAATCCCAACTCCTTGCAGAACAACTACGTACGCACCTTGTTTGTCGATTCGCACGGCCGACTGATGGTGGGCACGCGAGCCGGCCTCCAGGTCTATCGACCCGCCACGGACGACTTCACCCCCTTGGCCTCGTTCGAGGGCACGGGTGCCGCAAGTGGAGACATCACACAGATCATTGAGCGCACCAACGGCGAGATCTGGATGAGTGGCAATGTACCTTGTTGTGCCCGCTTTGACGAACAGGGCAATCCGGTGCTCTACGCCAACGCCTTCACCTACAAGGTCAACTTCACAGAATCCATCCTGGAAGACGGTATGGGTCACATTTGGCTCAACCGACGGATGAAGGAACTCTATTGCCTGAAGCCCAACGGCGAGGTCGAGCACTTCATGCAGGACGGCAAGGACGTGCCGTTCAATGCCCTTTACCTGGGTACGGATGGTATCCTGTACGGTGGTGGACAGAAGTCGGGACTGTTCCGTTTAGACCCTAAGACACTACGCTTTGAACCCTTGATCGGGGCGCAGGGCGTACCTTACCTGGTGCGAGACATCAGCAACCTGGACAGCGGGCAACTGCTCATCGCCACCGACAATGCCGGACTGAAAGTATATAACCTCAACACAGGGCAATGTTACAACTACGAGTTTGACGACGCGCGCATCGACGCCAAGTCGCAGAAGGTGCATGCCATCTGCCGCGACCATAACAACGTGCTCTGGTTGGCACTCTATCAGAAAGGTGTGATGATGGTACCCCCCAAACCGCAGCCTTTCCGTTGTCTGGGTGCCACTTCGTTGCGCAACAGCATTGGCGACAAGTGCATCACCTCGATGTTCTACGACACCAACCACCTTATCTGGGTGGCGACGGACAACGGCGGACTCTATGCCTTGGACTCGGAGGGAAGGCAGAAACGCTACTTCCCCTACACGGGTCAGCCGCACACCGTTCCCTCGGCCTTGATCAGTATCTTCGAGGACTCCCGTCACCGTTTCTGGTACGGTTCCTACTCGCAGGGCGGAGGTTGGATAGACGAGAACACAGGACGATGCTCCACTTTCACCGTCGAGGGCCAAGAAGCCAGTACGCTCAACGTGTATGACTTCGCCGAGGACCATCAGGGTCGCATCTGGATGGTCTCGATGGGCTCGGGCATCATGTGCTACGACGAGAAGAGGCAGACCATGGCCGAAACCATTGACAAGGACTCCTGCCGTTGGGCCAACTGCTGTTACTTCGACCCGCTGCGCAAGACGCTGTACGTCGGTTCGTATAACGGATTGACCTCGGTGGACTTAGCTACCGACAGTCTGACCAAACGGCAGTACCTCGGGCAATATATCATCTTCTCGATTGTCGCCTATACGGGTGGACGGTTGGCACTCTGCACCAGCGAGGGATTGCTGATCTTCGACCCCAACACGGGCAAGAGCACCTGTTACGGACTGACGGACGGACTGCCAAGCGACCTTATCTACGCCGCCCGGACCGATGCCTCGGGCTTGTTGTGGATTGCGACGAATGCCGGACTATCGTGCTTCAACGAGAAACTGCACACCTTCACCAACTACACGGTGAATGACGGTCTGCAAAGCAATGAGTTCTACAAGAATGCCGCCATGACCGACTGGTGCGGCCGACTCTGGTTTGGCGGCACGACCGGCATCACCTACTTCGACCCGATGGAGATGAACCAGGAGGGCGAGAAATGTCAGGCGCGCATCGTCACCGTGGCAGCCAGCGGTCGTTGGATAAGGAACTTGCAAGACACTATCTTTGACGACACGTCGTTCACCTTCGAGATGGCCACCCTCCCTTTGCACCGCACGGGCCATGCCATCTATTCCTATTCGTTGGACGGCGACCCCTGGCAGTCGTTGCAACAAGGACAGAACCAGATCTCGTTCAGTCATATCACCCCGGGGCCTCACACGTTCCGCTATAAGGCACGCCTGTCGGAAGTGGAGTCGGAGGTCAAGGAATATCACTTCGCCGTCACCTATCCCTGGTATGAACAATGGTGGGCCATCCTGTTGATGATAGTCTTGGGCATCGGAGTCCTCCTCCTTGCGCTGCAACAGTTGCGCCACCGTCACGCCATCCGCAAACGACTGGCACAACACGTTCAGCAACAGGCCATTAACGAGGCAAAGTTGCAGTTCTTCATGAACATCGCACACGAGATTCGCACCCCAATGACGATGATTGTCTCGCCGTTGCAGAAACTCATGGCATCGGATGCCGACCCGACACGCCACCATGCCTACATGATGATGCAGCGAAATGCGGACCGCATTGTCGGCACCATCAACCAGCTCATGGACCTCCGTAAGATTGACAAGAAGCAGATGAAGCTGTACTGCAACGAAGTGGACATCGCAGCCAGCGTCAAAGACCT
>CACYQQ010000231.1 GCA_902776605.1 uncultured Bacteroidales bacterium
CTACTTTCGGTCATGCTTTGGCTGAGGGTATTGAGAAGGGTGAGGTCTATCCCGGCATCGCCATGTGCGGTTCGGGTGAGGGTATCTCCATGACGCTCAACAAACACCAGAGCATCCGCGCCGGTTTGGTTTGGCAACCTGAAATTGCTCACCTCATTCGCGAGCATAACAACGCTAACGTCATCGTCTTCCCCGGTCGTTTCATCGACGAGGATACCTGCCGCAAGTGTCTCGACGAATTCTTCGCTACCGAGTTCGCCGGCGGTCGTCATCAACAGCGCATCGACGATATTCCCGTGAAGAAGTAAGTGCGCTGTCTCAAATAGAGTACCGTAAAAGGACAACTAAACAAGAATTCCTCTTGATTTGGTTGTCCTTTTATTCAAATATAATGACGGCTTGATGTTTTCTCGTGAAATTTAGCAAGTGACAAAGTAGTGAACAAAGAAACCAGCCAAGCTAATGTTGTTTGAATGTCATCAAAGATTATCACGAAAGATGTCGTGAAAGAATTAGCAACGCCATCTATACCTGCCACTTCTGTTAAAAAGCTCAAAGTCTTGCATATAAAATTTGTTAATTTTCACTTTTGCACCATTATTCTCACTTTTTATTCGTACCTTTATCCCCCAAAGTGTAAAAACGAATATGGCAATAAAAGATCTAAAATTATCTGATATACCAGAAGAGGTGACCGAAGAAGGAATAAAGATATATGGCCCTGCATCATACGAAACGCAGGTTGCAGTACTGAGCCACTATCTGCACACCCTAGACGGTAAACATGATATGGCATCTGGTGAGAAACGCTACGAGATACTTAGTGCAATTCATGACTATATCGAATTCAAGAAACAGAACGGCAAGGGTAAAGACTGGCTGAAGGTTGACGAAGAAGAAGTTATTTCGATGGTTGCAGATGATAGCCCATTGCAATACTAATTATGTTAGACCCCAACATTGCCCCCCAAAACTATTAATAACTGCTTAGATTATGGCAAGAGATATCTGGACGCACGATGAGATGATTTTGGTACTCAATCTGTACTTGAAACTCCCTTTCGGTAAAATGGATAGGCGCAATCCCGATGTAATACACCTCGCAAACATCATCGGTAGAACGCCCAATGCTGTCGCCCTCCGATTAGTCAACTATGCTTCTTGTGATCCACAGTTGAAACAGCGTGGCATTTCGGGGATGGCTCATGGAGGCAAAAAGTGCGGCGAATTCTGGAACGAGTACATGAGCGACCGTGAGCGTCTATTGTTTGAGAGCGAGCGCATCCTTGCCCAACGTGAGGGTACAACCATTGAGAAGAAGTACGGGCAGGAAATCCGAGACATTCCACAAGGCATCACTGGCGAGACCAAAGTTCGCGAAGTAAAGACCCGTGTCAATCAGAACGTATTCCGCCAAATTGTACTTTCTAACTTTGATAATCGCTGCGCTCTGACAGGTATCGACCTTCCAGATCTTTTGGTAGCCAGTCATATTATCCCGTGGTCTCGGAACGAGCTGGAACGTCTGAATCCAGAAAACGGAATTTGCCTCTCTTCGCTCTACGATAAGGCATTTGACAAAGGTCTTATCAGTTTCACTGACGATCAACGTGTCATCTTCTCTGCTCGTTTAAAAGAGAATGTCGGCAAAGAGTATTATACCAAATACTTTGAACCCGTCGAGAACGTCACGCTTGTTACACCTAGAAAGTATCACATCAATCCCACGTTCCTTGAATGGCATCGGGACTGCATATTCAATCAATAAATGGAAACACCCCCAAGATTCAAAGTCGGCGATACCATATACTGGTATTGCGATAAAGAGCAACGAACTCATAATGCTCGAGTTAACTTCGTAAATTACGTCCATATAGGTCATTTCTATATAGATATAAACTATGAAGTCGAAGTTGTTTGCTGTGGAGAAAAGAAAACAATGTTTATAGATGAGTGTGATGCAATGCCTAATGACTTTTGAATCTAATTGTCGTCACAAGTCAAGAGCAGGAAAATCATTGGAGCATCATTTGGCAGATATTTTCACTCATAATAAACTGATATTTGAAGAACAAGTTATTACAGAAGAGAAAAAGAAACCAGACTTTGTGTTTCCTAACGGACAATGCTATCACAATCTCGCCTTTCCAGGCGACCTTTTGACTGTGTTGGGAGTCAAGACCACATGTAAGGATAGATGGCGTCAAGTCCTGAACGAAGCAGATAGGGTGGATGACAAGTTCCTGTTTACATTACAGCAGGGCATTTCGTCAAATCAATTAAAGGAAATGCAATCCTATCGTCTACACCTTGTTGTTCCTCATAAGTACCTAACAAGCTTTCCCAAAGATTATCGAGATGGTATTTGTGATTTGTCTACTTTCATTTTAATGGTGAAAGAACGTCAACAAAGAATACCTAAACATTATGTCATGTTTTAGGCTTTGACCGATGTAATTGGATGGGATGGGAAATAACGAGACACCCCGACTGCCACAAAGGGCAGTCGGGGTGTTCGGTTCAATATCTTAATTGATGTCAATTCGCCGGAGCATCGACGACGATGTGGTGCTCCGTTGGGGCGGCATCCTGCTGTTCGATGACATTGCTGGCATTGGCTTCGTCCTGAAGGATGCGTTCACAGAGGGCATCTTCGACATGTTCCTGAATGGCGCGGCGCAGGGGGCGGGCACCATATTTCGGGTCGTAACCCCGGTTGGAGAGGAAAGCCTTCATGGCCTCGGTAATCTCGACATCGTAACCCTGTTTCTTGATGCGCGCCAGGACAGGTTGCAGTTCGACGTCCACAATCTGGCGGATATCGTCGTGCGACAGCTGTCGGAAGGTGATGATGTCGTCGATACGGTTCAGGAACTCGGGCGAGAAGGTGCGTTTCAACTCCTTGCGGATGACCGATTCGTTGGCAGCCTGTCGTTGCTTGTCATCGAAATCCTGGAATCCGATGCCCGTGCCGAAGTCGCCCAACTGACGGCTACCCACGTTGCTGGTCAGGATGATGATGCAGTTTTTGAAATCGACCTTGCGACCCGACGCATCGGTGAGGTGACCCTCGTCGAAGAGTTGGAGGAGGAGGTTGAACACCTCGTGGTCGGCTTTCTCAATCTCGTCGAAGAGGATGACCGAGTAGGGGCGACGACGCACTTTCTCGGTGAGTTGACCGCCCTCGTCGTAACCCACATAACCTGGGGCAGCACCGATGAGGCGCGACGTACTGTACTTCTCCTTGAACTC
>CACYQQ010000232.1 GCA_902776605.1 uncultured Bacteroidales bacterium
CATATATACTACTTAAAAAGGATGCTCCAACGGGGCATCCTCTTTTTTTGTTGACAAAGCAGATTTGATAATATTCATGACGAAAATTTTCCCGAACAGGGACAATAAAAACAATGCACCCACTTGAAATTGTCGTTCAAATGCAAGTGGGTGCATACACTTATCGACGTCTGAAGACGAGCCAAGGCACGCGGCCGGGATTCTTATGCGGATAGCGTGACGCGTCGCCGATGTCGTAACGGGAGCCATCGGCCGTGCGGTAAAAGTTATAGTCATAACCGCCCGTGACGTAGATGGCATCGACAAATCCGTATTCACGGAGGGCATCGGCAAAGTCCCACATCGTTTCCTTGTGCGAAGTCGCAATATAATAGAGTTTGTCGTTCGCCATTCGTCCGATGGCACGACGCTCCACCTTACCATGCAGATAGAAGGTTTGGGGTATCGTTCTGTCCGACAACAAGATAAACTGACGGAAGAAACAACCGCCCTTGTCACGGGCATACCGCATGGCCTTATTGTCACGGGCAATACCAATGGTATAATTATCCTCATCGGCAACGAAATAACCCCGGCGCCAATTATCGACCGTCTCCAGTTGGTTGCCATCAATCACCATCTCGCCGATGATGGAGAAATCCTTATGATAGTCAGCACTTCGGCAATAGAGATAGACATCCATGTCGGCCGTATCCGGTTCATTCATACTGAGTTCCGCACGCAAGCCGCGCATCTCGTAGAACTGCAAGGCCACGCCCAGGATGGAGTCGGTCGTCTTGACCACCTCCGGCTTCACTTGGGTATCCACCGGTGCCTGCAACTTGGCAATATTCTGTTCCGAAGTGACCGATATGGGCAATCCGACATGAATATAGTCACGATAGTAACGCCAACCCGCCCAAAGAGCAACACAACCCAACACAGCCACCACGGCACCAGCCATCACCCACACACGGCGGCGAATGCGTTTGGGGGCCGGTTTTGCCTCCTCCGTCGCACGTTCCACCACGATCGTCGGCACTTCGCCCTCCCCCTGTCCGGGAACGACTTCGGGCCTCTCCTCGATCACGATAATGGGCTTTTCCATCTCTTCATTGTGCTGAATCATAGTGCATCTCCTTCCTGCTCCATACGGGCCTTTAGTTCCTTGAGTGCCTCCTTCGAGGCCTTCAGTCGGAAATCACCTCGCAGGTTCCGACCATTCAGTCGGAGTTCCTGCGCTGTGAGGTTGATGATATGTATATAGTTCCTATTGACAATCAGGCTCTTGCCTACGCGGACAAAGAAGTTGTTACGCAAGCTTCGGAAGACCTCGTCAAAGTAGTGCAACTGAAAAGTCATCTTGTAAGGTTTGCCGTCAAACAGATACATGTCGGAGTAGTTTCCGTCGGCTGCAACGAAAACAATGTCATCCGTCTGAACACGCACCAGTTCGGTCGAAGTGGATATTTTAAGCCATTCCATAGAGTATTGGACGATAATGTTCGGCGCAAAGGTAGGCATTTCTTGTCAATGCTCCAAATTATTCTCGACTCAGTTGCGCTTTTTTTCCATAGAAGCCGATGTTTTCCTGTCGCTGACCATGCGCAAGGAGAAATACATAGCGGCTCCAAGCACCACGAAGAGTCCGAGCGTACCCACCAGCAATGCCATATCGGCCAGGCTCAACAGAACATAGACAAAGACATCGATCAACGCCATGAACAGACAAACTGCCAACGCCGCCTGTCCCTTTCGCACTATCGCCTTGAGGTAGATGGTTATCATGCCCAACACCAGCAACGCCGACAAGCCATACGACCAGGAGAAACCAATCCATTCGCCGAACGAGAGCAACATCAAGTAGAAGAGTACCAACGCGGCACCGATAAGCAGATAGTTCAAGAAGTTGATTTCGGCCCGCACACTCATCTCACCTACATAGACCGCCATCAGCGACAACAGGATAACCAGAAAAGCATACTTCAACGCCCTGTCCGTCTGTGTATATTGGCCACCAGGCACCAGCAACTTGGCACCCACCGTCTGGAAGGTCTTCCCACTATCCGTGCTATAGAAAGTCTGGTCCACATCGCTGCGGTTCAAGCTGTTGATTTTCCACGTTGCCTCAAATCCTGTCTCGCTCACCTGACGGGCCGATGGCAACGTCATTCCTACGAAACTCGGGTCGGCACTATTGCCTCGCAACTCAATCGTGGAATTGTCACCAATCGGGGCTATTCTCAACTCACTCGACCCTTTCAAATTGGCCGACAAGGAAAAGTTAACCTCTTTGCCAACCATCGCGCTCAGGTCCACCATCCGACAAATCACCTCCTCGTTGCTCTGGTGAAAGATCGACCGAATCTGCCCACTACGATAGCGATCAAAGCAGTTTTTCAGCTCAATCTTTTGACCGCCCAACTCACATTGCAGTCCCTCCTCAATGCCACGCCTATCTCCTATCGCCACCATCACTTGGGCATTTTGCCAATCGAAACGTACATTCTCCTTCTTTCCCGACGCAGGACCCTCGAACTTCATCTCGGTCAAGTCGAACGTCCCCACCGACGACAGTTCTGTCCGATAGACCGAAGCGTCGAAGATGCCGCGATGCAGTATTTCGCTCTTCACATCCGCTTGCACTTCATCTCGGTTGGGCAACACATACATGCAGGTATAGGGACACACCGCCTCCCCCGAATAGACTGGCACACAGAGGATTGGCCCCACGAATTCCTGCCGGCCGCTCCACGTACCAGCGATTTCCTGTTGCGCCTCCTCCGAGAGATGGGTCCGCTCATGCACCAACCCTCCGATACAAGCACTTGCAATCCAAAACATAATGGTCATGCCTCCGATGACCATAAACTTTTTCCAACTCAGTTCCATAGTTTCATTCGATTTAAGGGACTTCTAAATATTAGAATACCCCGTTAGTTATTAGTTTTTTTCTCGACGCAAAGATAGAGATATCCGTCCACCCTGCCAAACAATCGGCTGCCCGTTGTACGAAACACCCGTTTTTCTGTTTGAAATAATTTTTTCGTTTATTTCGCTGCTTTCGTGTTCTAAAAAAAAGTTAGGCGTTCTTGTCTCGGACATACCGACGTCGTAACGGAGTTGCGTTCTTTTTCCGTTCTTTTTGCTTTCTTTTTTGGTTCTTTTTCGTTCTTTTCAAAGAGGGGAGTTTGGGCGTGTCGT
>CACYQQ010000233.1 GCA_902776605.1 uncultured Bacteroidales bacterium
CTCCTCAACGGCCTGATTGATGCGGTCTGGGTTCTCGCGACCACCGCAGCTCAGGAAGATGTGACGAGGAGTCTGTACGTTCTGGAGATCCTTTGGCTCGTAGATGCCGCCACTGAAGAGACCCCAGTAACCGAATACCTCTGGACGAGCCAGTGTGGCCATACGGGTTTCCATGCCGCCCATAGATAGACCGGTCATGGCACGATGGTCGCGGTCGGCGATGGTGAGGAAGTTCTTATCGACATAAGGGATAAGTTCGTCCATCAAAACGCGCTGGAAGGCGGTCCAATCGAACTCCTGCATGTGACCGAACTTGAGTTCGTTGGTCATACCGTAGGTCATGACAATCATGGCTGGTTCACACTTGCCCTCGGCAATGAGGTTGTCCAGGATAAGACCGGCGTGCCCCTGTCGGCTCCAAGCAGTCTCGTCCTCGCCCCAACCATGCTGGAGGTAGAGGACAGGATAGCGCTTCAACTTGCCGTTCTTGGCCTTGGCCTCACCGTAACCGGCTGGAGTATAGACGAAAGCGCGCTTGACGCTCTGGGTGCTCTCGCTCCAGAAGAGAATCTCCTGTATGTTGCCGTGAGGAACGTTCTTGAGAGCGTAGAAGTCGCGGTCGTGAGCAGGAATCTCGATGCCGCTTTCCCAACGTACAGAGCCATAGAAGTTCTGTGCACCTGGGTCATTGACCGTGCCGCCATCGATGGTGAGGTGGTAGTAGTGGAACCCTTCGTCCATAGGACCTTCGGTGGTGCCGTACCAGAAACCGTCCTTACCCTTGGTCAGAACAGTGCCGCCACGTCCACCCAAACCGAGGCTGACGATGACCGACTTGGCCTGAGGAGCCTCCACACGGAAACGGGCATAACCCTGTGAGTTGACCATAGGATACTCCTGACCAGGCTGATTGAGCTCAGATGGCTTGAAGTCCTCCACAGGAACGACGTTGTCGAGAGAGGGGTCGAAGTCGCGGACAGCATAATAAGCCTGCTTGCGGTTCAGGTCCTTGTCGAACATGAGAGGGTAGTTGTTGACACCAACCCAAGAGTCGCGGTCGCTGACATTCCAGCAGGTGACATTGTCGATGACGTCCTTGTGCTTGCGGAGCACCTTGAACAACTGGTTAAACTGGTTGGTATGGAGCGTCTTGACGAAAGGCTTGATCTCCATGCCCTCGCGGCTGAAACGGAGTTGACCACCCATCTCCTCGTTGGCGCGGATGTCCAACTCGGTGATGTGGATGTGCTTCACCAATTCGGAGTAGCGGGTGATGGCCTTGTCAACATCCTCCATAGATGGACCATAGATGTTGTAGTGACCCTGCATACCGATACCGTCGATAGGTACACCGGCATCCTTCATCTTCTTGACCATGTTGTAGATACGGTCGCACTTGCCTGGGTCGGCTGCATTGTAATCATTATAGAAGAGGAGGGCGTTAGGATCTGCCTCGCGGGCAAACTCGAATGCCTTGGCGATGAACTCGTCTCCGTAGAGTTCGAACAACTTGGAACGACGGTATGGAGAGGGTGCCTCATGGCTGCCCCACATAGGACGGACATTGTCGGCCATAGCCTCGTTCACTACGTCCCACGCATAGACGATGTCCTTGTAGCGGTTGACAACCGTGTGGATGTGCTCGCGAAGGCGCTGGTAGAAGACCTCTTTCTTGACGGGCTTGCCTTTCTTGTCGTACATCATCCAGTCGCAGAACTGAGAGTGCCAAACCAGACAGTGGCCACGCAGCGGAATCTTGTTCTCGCGGCAGAAGTTGGCAATGACGTCGGCCTGTTCCCATTTCCATTCGTTCTCCGATGGATGGAGTTCTCCGGACTTCATGGCGTTCTCGGCAGTGATGCTGTTGTACTCACGCTTCACCAAGTCGCGTTCTGCCTCATTCTGCATGTTGCGGATGTTCACGGCAACGCCCATGGTGAAGTAGTTCTTGTAAGCCTCCTTGAGAGTGCGGTTGTCCTCCTGACGAGGTCTGCCAAACTGAGGCTGAGCGAATGCTGGTGCCATCAGCAGCAAAAGACCTAAGGATAGAAAAGTTTTCTTCATGTTATTATTTGGATTAAATTTGGTTGTGTACTTGCGGTGTGTGGTTCGTTGTAGGAAAACCGCTGCAAAGTTAAATTATATATTCTGTAGTAACTATTTTTTTTGTTACGAACACTTCTATTCTTGTTACATGCTCTTTTCGATGATACAAAATTGGACAAATTGGTTACATTAGTAGGACATTTGTTCCATAAAATGGGTCTTTTTGTCCCTTTGGACAACGAAATGGACTTTGGCACGGTTCTTGGAGAATAGTGGGTGAACGCTTCAAGTGAGGGGCTTCGGAAACGGAGCAACCGATGCTTGGGGAAACGTCCAGATAATATGTTTAACCATTAAAGTCCGAGGCTCCCGCAAGAGGGCGGAGGAAAATAACCGAAAGGAGGTACAACTATGTTACCAATGATTGCAAGATTCAATGATCAGAACTGGTTCCCATCACTGTTCAATGATTTCTTTGACGATGATTACTGGATGACCACTACGCGTAAGAACAATGTAACAGCTCCTGCTGTTAACGTGATTGACGAAGATAAGCAGTACAAAGTGGAGGTTGCCGCTCCTGGTATGACCAAACAGGACTTCCAGATTAAGGTGGACAACGACAACAACTTGATTATCTCGCTGGAGAAGAAGTCGGAGGCAAACGACGGCAAGAAGGCCGACGACAAGAAGGCCGACGGCAAGAAGGACCACAAGTATCTGCGTCGCGAGTTCTGCTACTCTAAGTATCAGCAGGCATTCACGTTGCCAGACAATATTGATAAGTCCAAGATTGCTGCCCACATGGCCGACGGTGTGCTGACCATCGACATCCCAAAGACTGAACCTGCCCCAGTGGTCGATACATCAAGGCAGATTGAGATTCAATAACCCATCTCTATGATTCGATAAACCACTTGGATTGTCGGTCAATGTAGATATCAATAATCAGGCTGCTTCCCTATTCGGGAGGCGGCTTTTTTTTTGTATGCCTGTCCAGTTCCCTTTGTTCCGCCCCTGTGGTGATGGCTTGGCATCACTCTCTCATTACGCTTTTCTGATTTACCCTCCCTTGACCCTTCACCG
>CACYQQ010000234.1 GCA_902776605.1 uncultured Bacteroidales bacterium
ATTCAAACCCTCCGAGATTACCACTGCTATACAGAATGTACACACGCGCATCGTCGGTCTGCATGTCGAGCAAGACATCATCATCCCTTCGGCCGACGAGGTCTATACCATTAGTAATCAAGACCATTCCTTCACCATCGAGTTGGCCACCCGCCCCTTGATGTTGACCCACCGCGTGCAATATCGCTACAGCATGGACGACGACCCTTGGCAGACCCTTCCGCCCATGCTTAACCAGGTCTCTTTCAGCCACATATCTTCGGGCCGACATCATTTCCGCTTCCAGGCCATCGGCGACGGCGTCACCAGTGAAGTCTCGGAAGCCACCATCGACATTGCCTATCCTTGGTACCGTAGCACCACCGCCACGTTGGCATGGGTGGCATTGGCTTTGGTCTTCTGTTACATGCTCTACCTGTTGCTCAACCGCCGTCGCCAAGAGGCACACCGCTACCGCGAACACCAACAGGAGGTAGCCATCAACGAGGCGAAGTTGCAGTTCTTCATGAACATCGCCCACGAACTGCGCACACCTATGACGCTCATTGTCAGTCCGTTGCATAAACTCATGACCACCGACAAGGAGGCCTCGCGCCAACGTTCCTACCAACTCATGAACCGCAACGCCAACCGCATCCTCAGTCTCACCAATCAACTGATGGACATCCGCAAGATTGATAAGGGTCAGATGCAGATATGCTGTCAGAACATCGATGTCGCTGCCCATGTCGAAGAGGTGTTCGACAACTTCACCGACCTTGCCGAAGTCCGCAAGATCAAGATGGAACTCAACGACCAACTGCGCCCGGGCGTGAAGGCTTGGATTGACCCCGACATCCTGGAGAAAATCATCACCAACCTCCTCTCCAACGCCATCAAATACACCCCCGAAGGCGGTTCTATCCAGTTGACAGTCAGTGTAGAAGGTCTCTCCAAGGCCTACCCCGACGGCAGCATCTGCCTCCAGGTCACCGACACCGGCATCGGCATCAGCGCCGACGAGAAACTCCGCATCTTCGACCGTTTCTATCGTATCCGTCAGACCGAAAACCAGGCCATCGGCACCGGCATCGGACTCAACCTCGTCCAGTCGCTCGTGGCGCTGCACCATGGCAGCATCAGCGTGACCGACAATCCGTCGGGCAAGGGCACCTGCTTCACCGTCCACTTCCCGCTGGGTGATTCGGCCTACACCGCCATCGAAAAAGAGAGCGAACCTGCTGTCTCTGAGCACCTTTGCTCCGACATCAGCACCACCACCATCACCCGCGACGCCCTCAGCGAGACCCTGCCATTGGCCGACTCCGAAAAGAACACCTCCACAAAGTTCAAGATCCTCCTGGTCGATGACGATGTCGAGATTCGCCGCTTCCTCAATCAGGAACTCTCCACCCTCTTCAAGGTCATCACCGCCAGCAACGGCGAAGAGGCACTCAACCTCCTGATGCGCGACAACACTATTCAACTGGTACTCAGCGACGTAATGATGCCGCAGATGGACGGCATCGAACTCTGCCAGCGCATCCGCCAGAACGTACGCCTCAACCACCTACCTGTGGTGCTGCTCACCGCCAAATCGACCGACGAGGACCGTCTCCGCAGTCTGGAGATTGGTGCCAGCGCCTTCATCGGCAAACCTTTCAACGTCGAGATACTCCGCAAGACCCTCTTGAACCTCCTCGAAGCTCAGGTCCGCCTGCGTAACTCCTTCAGTGGCCAACAGTTACCTACCGAGCAGATCACTACGCCCGAACTCCAGTCGCCCGACGAGCGTCTCCTCCAGAAGATCATCAAGGTCATCAACGAGAACCTCAGCAACTCCGACCTCACCACCGACTATATCGCCAGCAAGGTAGGTCTGAGCCGCGTCCACCTCTATCGCAAACTCAAGGAACTCACTAACCAGTCGGCACGAAGCTATATCCGCAACATCCGACTCGCCAAGGCCGCCGAACTCCTCTCCCAGAAGAAGATGTCGGTCGCCGAAGTTGCTTACCTCACCGGCTTCAACAATGCCAACAACTTCTCCACCATCTTCCACGACCTCTACGGCATGTCGCCCAAGGAGTATATGGAGCGCAACAGCAAGGAGGAAACACCCTCTAATCCAACAGAATAAGACCCACTCCCCTGCCCTGTTGCCCCTTGGCCAAGGCCTCGTCTTCTCCCCGAAGGTTATCAACCTTCGGCTGCGAGGACCCATTATATAGGGAGGGGGGAGTAATTTGAAACCAATCTCCATAAGATCATGAACACCAATCCCTATCTTCGACTCTACAAAAGATGCGAGATAGCAAGCGTCTTGTGCTACTTTTTTTCTTTTATCTTTCCTGTATTTAGTACAACCGGCAATGACTTGTACTTTATGCAGGGCGTTTGGATGTTCATGTTCGGATGGATAGCACTTGACAACATACTATTCCTGACATGGGCTGATAACATTATCTTTATCATTCTTTTAATTACGTCAAAGGTAAAATACAAGAAAAAGGGTTCGTCTCTTTGTGCAAGGGTATTTGCCTATTTTGCCATTCTATTTGGAGCAATATTTCCTATATATGGTAAAATAATTGAAGACGAAGGAGGAGGCTGGCACGAAATAAAAGCTATCCATTTCGGATATTGGTTATGGGAGGCTTCTATGGTATTATTGGCCATTTCCTTGATGGCAAAGAGCAAAGAAGGGAGCCTTGCCCATCGTATAGTAGATTATTATATTGCCAAGAGAGATGGACTCTCGCCCTTGATGAAATATACCATCGCAATCATTTTTGTTCTTCTGGTGATTTGCATCGCTATCATCACCTTTTCTCCTTCACAACCAAACTAAACTCGCACGATAATACTTTATGAAGCACAGCAAAACCGAAATATTCTCAGCCATCAAGCAACTGCTTGGCAAGATATTGCTATACATTTTCCTTTTTAGTCTCATCTTGGGATTGATGCGAGCCATCATGTTAAGGTTGAACCTATTTCCGAACCTGGACTGGAGCGTTATCCATGTAATCATAACGTGAGTTCGACGAATTTATTTCAAAATAAAGATGGCTGATTATCAAATGATTTGATAACATTAATAGCCGGTTTCTTTGGGAAATAGCAGTATG
>CACYQQ010000235.1 GCA_902776605.1 uncultured Bacteroidales bacterium
AGACTCGTTTCTTGTTCTCCATAATGGTTTTTGAATGGTTATTAAAGATTATGTGATAAGTTAATTTTTTCTTGTATTAGATAATTCCTAAAAATGTCATGTTGAGCGTAGCCGAAACATCTCTGATGACCAGATAGAGATTCTTCGCTTTACTCCGGATGACAACCTTTAGAAGGTATCTTTAGAATTTTGCGTCGGCAAAGATACCCAAAAAAAGTGCAAAATCCAAATTTCTGCACAGAGAAAATTGAATATTTGCACTATAAAATCGGTTGCACAAATCGGCAATATGTTTTACAGCAGAATTTCCGATGCCTTCTGTAGGGATTCTACCTTTCCGCAATCCACCCAACGGCATCCTGTTGGTAATTCGATTGCGCGCAAGTCGATGCTGTTGCATACATGAAGGTAGAAATCCATGATGGGAAACGGCTCGTTGTTGCCACGAAATGCATTTATATATTGCGCGAGCGCGGGCGCAACAACATGGATGCCCGAGAAGGCCCGACGACGGGGAGCCTCGACTCCCTTCACCTCGCCCGTCTGCACATTGGTCCAACCGCGCAGCAACATCTGGTCATCGAAAAGCAAGTAGCGACTGGTCTCGCGCTGGTTCACCACCAACGTGGCCAACTGACTGCCCTGTGCCGCCTCGCGGTAGAGTTGGGCAACGTCGGCATCGCTCACGATGTCCACGTTGTGCACCAAGACTGGTTCGTCGTTGTCAAACATCGGCAAGGCCTTGCGCAACCCGCCACCCGTATCGAGCAAGCGGTCACGCTCGTCGCTCACCCGAATGTCAATACCGAAGTTCTGGTGTGCCTCCAGGAACTGGATGATCTGTTCGCCGAAGTGATGCACATTGACGACGATATGCTGGAAGCCAGCTGCCTTCAGTTTCAAGAGGTTATGCTCCAACAGGGGACGGCCGTTCACCTCCACCAACGCCTTGGGGCGGTCGTTGGTCAAGGGTTTGAGGCGCGTGCCCAATCCGGCTGCAAAGATAAGTGCGTTCAAAGTCTAAAAGGAAATTAAGGGAAGTGACAAAGAAGTGACAAGGACAATACTCCCTTGATAGTCTATCGCGGTATCGATTGGGGTTCGATTGGGGTTCGATTGAGCGACGATTATGGCAAGGACCGATCGAACGATAATCGAGACCGAATCCAAACCCCATACTAACCGGTCACTAACCGCGAGGTAGGGTCGTAAGGGTTACTTCGCTTCGCTCATGGCCGCCTCGGAGGTGGATGGGCGGTCGAAGTCCTTGCGGTGGAAGATGAAGCTCTGGCCCAGGTACTTCTGCTTGACGAGTGGATTGCTTGCCAATTCCTCCGAGGTGCCTTGGAAGAGGATCTTGCCCTCGAACAACAGGTAAGCACGGTCCACGATGGTCAGGGTCTCGTTGGCATTGTGGTCGGTAATGAGGATGCCGATATTCTTCTCCTTGAGCTTATAGACAATGTATTGGATATCCTCGACAGCAATAGGATCGACGCCGGCAAAAGGTTCGTCGAGCATGATGAACTTGGGCGAGATAGCCAGGCATCGGGCAATCTCCACACGACGACGTTCACCGCCACTCAGTCGGTCGCCCAGGTTCTGGCGCACCTTCTGGAGGCGGAACTCGGCAATGAGGCTCTCCAACTTCTCCTGCTGCTGGTCGGGGGTAAGGGTCGTCATCTGGAGGGTGGCGAGCAGGTTGTCCTCGACCGTCATCTTGCGATAGACCGATGCCTCCTGAGCCAGATAACCGATACCGGCCTGGGCGCGTTTATAGACAGGATATTTGGTAATGTCCTTGTCGTCCAGGAAGATGCGCCCTTCGTTGGGCACCACCAGTCCTGTGGTCATGTAGAAAGTGGTGGTCTTGCCGGCTCCGTTCGGACCCAACAAACCCACTATCTCACCTTGCTTCACGTCGATGGAGACATGGTTGGCAACGGTACGCGGGCCATATCTTTTCACCAGATTATCGGTGCGGAGTACACTTTTATGCTCTTCCATATAGAAAAATTTTTCGCAAAGATAACGTTTTTTTCTTTTACATAGTGGAATTTTACATATTTTTATACCAAAATGGGCACAATATCAATAAAAAGGAGTATATTTGCAGACATAATATTCGGAAGAGACATGATTATTGCCAGCGCTTTAGAGACCTTGGGAAGCTACATCCTGCTGATGCGGCGCGTGTTGTCGAAGCCCGACAACTGGTCGATGTTCGGACGCCAGTTCATCTACGAGGCGCACAAACTGGTGCTCGACTCCATCGGCATTGTCTGCCTCATCTCGGTCTTCATCGGCGCCGTCTGTGTCTTGCAGATTGTGCTCAACATGGGCGATGCCATCCTGCCCCGTTACATCATCGGCTACACCACGCGCGAGATCATGATGCTCGAATTCTCGTCGGCCATCATGAGTCTGATCCTGGCGGGTAAGGTAGGGTCGAACATCGCCTCCGAGATTGGCACCATGCGCATCACGGAACAGATTGATGCTATGGAGATTATGGGTGTCAATTCGGCCAACTACATCATCCTCCCCAAGATTGTGGCATTGGTCATCTTTATGCCTATCCTGGTCATCCTGAGTATTGCCACGGGACTCATCGGTGCCTGCATTGTCACTTGGATTACGGGTGAACCGTCGCCCGACGCTTTCATCGACGGATTGCAGACGCTCTTCGACCCCTACCATATCTATTACAGCATCGAGAAGGGGTGGTGCTTTGCCTTCCTCATTGCCTCCATTGCCAGCTATTGTGGCTACACGGTCAAGGGCGGTGCCATCGATGTGGGTCGCGCCGCCACCAAGGCGGTGGTCACGTCGTCGGTCCTCATCTTGTTGTGCGATGTGATACTGACTCAGCTGCTGCTATGACCCCCTCCCGACCTCCCCGAGGGGAGGAGGTTATCCATCCTAAACAATGAATGTGGACCCTTGAATGTAACTTT
>CACYQQ010000236.1 GCA_902776605.1 uncultured Bacteroidales bacterium
TTGATAAGGTTGTCGATGACGGCATTCAACTCCTTCTCCGACAACTTGGAGAGTTGCAACAGACTGTCCTGCAACTGGATGGATTCGGCATGCGTCTGCAATTCGTCCAGAACGGCGGACAGAGCCTTGATCTTCTCGTAATCCTTATAGTCGTCCTTGATGATGCCCATGGCCACGGAGTAGGCTTTCTGGGCGCGGACGTAGTCGGCACGGTCGAAGGTGAGTTTGCCCAAGGCAAGGGCGGCCGTAGCTTTTTCTGCCCCGTTGCGGGTGCTCTTCTCCAACGCCATTTCGTAACGAGCGATGGCTTCGGCCGTATCGCGTTTCATCAACGACACTTCGGCCAGAGCAGTATATATCTGATCCAGATAATCCTCGTTTCTTGCCTGGCGGCGCAGGTTGTTCAAGCGTTTCTCTATCTTCTTGAGTTCTTTGCCGTTGGCGGCTTTGCTCGTTAGCGCTTTCTGCTTCGAGAGGATGCGGACGCGAGCCAGTCGGGCATTGAACTGCGTCTTGTAGTCACGAGCTTGTCGTACGATGGTCTTGTAGCTCTTGTCGGCCTCCGCATATTGCCCTTGATCCTCTTGCAACTGGGCGATATAGAATTGAGCGCGAAGACGTTGCGTCTTGGTCTGGAACCCTCGTTTGGCTTTGTTCAGGTAGGGGATTGCACTCTTCTCGTTGCCCTCTTCTGTCTGAAGAATCTCGGCTTGCGCCAAACTGAATAGTCGTTGTAGGCGCAGGGGAAGTTGGTGGTAGTAGGGCAACAGGTTGAGTTCTCCTTGCGAGGAGAATTGCTTTTGTGGAATGAGGGCATCCAACTCTGTCTCGGCACCATAGCGGTCACCACGCAACGCCTTGATACGTGCCAGCCAGATGTGGCTTTCGTCCAACGCCAGCTGCTTCCACCAGAAGTGCCGGATGATGTACTTGAAGGTCGATTCGGCGGCATCGAAGTCCCCGTTGTAGAACTGCGCCCTACCCGAAAGCAACCAGGCATTGTGCATGTAGGGGTTGTATTCTTCGCGGGTCAACCACAATTTGTATTCGGGGGTGTTCTTGTTCTTCTTCCTCTTGGGTTTGGTGTTGATGCTCTTGGTTTGAATGCACTTCTTGCACTTGTCGATGGCGGGATCGAAGGCATTGGTAGGCTTTTCGTTGATCTGGTTGTAGATGGGATGGAGCGTAAGCAGCTGAGAATAATCATCCTTCGACAGATTCTCCTCCATGCTCTTCAAACTCTGCTTGTAGGCATCTTCTCCGTTGAAGTGGATGTTGTATTTCGTGGTCAATCCAGCCACACCTCGGTTGAGTTTGGTGTTCGACTTGCAAGCAATGAGCAACCCTGCCATCAGCAGAGATAGGATACAGTATAAAAGGGTTTTCTTGCTCATTGGTTGGCAAATGGATTGTTTTCTGCGAAAATGCTTTTGAGGCAGATATTCTCTCTTTTGTTCATCCTACTGTCATCCTTCGGTATGCCTATTGTCATCCTTCGGAATGCTCTTAAGGAAGTCTCGTAGATAAAAAGAATGAGTTTTTGCTGTTTTGCAGATAAAATATCTGCTTAGTGATTCTTTTACGAAACTTTGACCTTGTCCTCCGAGTGATCCTGTCCATTGGTGACAGGTTGGAAACGACGTTCACGCACCACGAGGAGCACCTCTTCCTTGATGCCATCGGGCAACTCGATGCCTCGCAACTGGAGGGAGCGACACCAACCTGCCACTTCTACCTCCTTGAGTTCGTAGAAGATTTCGGCAAACTGATTGGTTTGTTCCTCGGTATATTCGTCGGAGGCAATGCCCTTGTAGGCATCCAATTCCTCGTCATCGTAATAGATGATTTTCTTCGATACGGCTGCCAAGAGGGAGTCGCGCTCGCAGGTGGCATGTTGTCCGCAACACTCTTGGGGCACCTCTTTGGTTACCTCGAATGGTGATGTCTCTTCGGGTTTGGCGGTACCTTGTTCCACTCTTTTCTCATAGCGCTTGTGGCCGATGAGAGAGAGAGCGAAAACCAACAGAGCCAAACCTCCGATAAGGACACTCAGATAGAGAATTATAACCATTATTCTTGTGTTAAAAAGCGTTTTGTCATTTATTTTATCAAGTTTCGCAAATATTTCAACTTGCTCGCTTGAAAGGAGTTAATGGAAGTTATAAGGAGTTATCGCTGCGCTCAAGTAGTAAACAGACGTCACGACCATGGGTCAAAAGGGCTTCCGATAACTATAGCATTCGTCAGTTAATTCCCTTTAACTACTGTTAACTCCATGAAATTAACCTCCTTATCACACTCACGATGCTGGTGTTTTCATCCTCCACAGCATCGGAGCAATAACGTGATGACGATGGCTGCTCCTGCGATGAGAATCGTGTTGAGCACCCATTTGGCGTGGGTGTGAATACGCTGTTGGCGTTCCTCCATAGCAGCGATATGCTTCCGGATTTCCTCTTCACTTTCGGGATGCTCCGTTATCTGGAAGCCCGCCTTTTTCAGGTCGTCCCAATAAGTGGGGTAGGACTTGCTGACCACCTCGGGGTTACAGATGTAGAGGTTGGTGAAGTTCTGTGCCAGAGGGGCAAATGCCATGGCCATGCGGTGGTCATGATAGGTAGCAACCATCGGAACAAGGTCCGACTCGCACTCTTCTCCTTCGTAGGTCATGTGGTCATCACCATCCACCAGGACAACGTAGCCGAATTTCTTCAGTTCCGCTTGTAGGGCGGCAATCCGGTCGGTCTCCTTGATGCGTAGGGTGTGCAATCCGGTAATGTCGAAGTGGATGCCCATGCCGCAACAAGTCACGATAAGCGTTTGTGCCAAGTCGGGTTGGTCGGCCAAGTTCCAGACAACCTTTTCTGGGAGGGGATTGTCTTCGGTTTTGTTATTTCGATATTGGACAATCTTGCTGCCATGGAT
>CACYQQ010000237.1 GCA_902776605.1 uncultured Bacteroidales bacterium
AGACCAACGCGTCCGCGAACATCTCTTCACCAAGGAGATTACCATCGGCGACTATGTCCTGACGGGTGGAGAACTCCCTGCCGCAATCATCACCGATGCCGTGGTGCGCGTCATCCCTGGCGCCATTGGCGATGAACAATCGGCCCTCTCCGATTCCTTCCAGGACGACCTCCTCGCCCCACCTGTCTATACCCGTCCCTCGGAATACACCTTCCAGGATGGCACCGTTGCCTCCGTTCCCGAAATCCTTCTCTCAGGGCACGAACGCAAGATTCGTGAGTGGGAACACGACATGGCCGTGGAGCGCACCCAGAAGCTAAGACCGGATTTGTTGGAAGAGTAGGACTCTCCCCGACCTTGCCCCTCGGCTAAAGCCTCGTCTTCTCGCAGAAGGTTATCAACCTTTCGCTGCGAGGACCCTATAAGGGAGGGAGAAAATAAATACAATCAGCGGGCAAAAGAAAAAAAGGTCATTATGGTCATTAAAAAATTCGTATTCTGTAATATGGGTTTTGTCCTTTGTACCTTGTCCCTTTGTCTTTCCCGTAATTTGTAATTCGTAATCTGTAATTAATGAATGTACACCATTGACGATTTCAACCGACGCGACATCAACGATCAGGCGAGCCTTACCCAAGCACTCGCCTGGGCCTCCATGAAATATTATATTGAGAATGACCCTCCCATGTCAGACTTTGAGTTCGACATGGAGTTCAAGCAATTACAACGTCTGGAGGCCGAGAGTGGCATCGTACTGGAGGGAAGTCCCACGCAACGTGTCGGCTCGGATATCCAAGGCGGTTTCGAGAAGCATCGGCACATCATCCCGATGCAGAGTATCGAGAATGTCTATAGCGACGAAGAATTGCAAGAGTGGTTGGCAACCACCAGCCGCCAGTTGCAGCAGGCCTTCCCCGGAGAAACTATCTCCTACACCTACGAACCGAAGTATGACGGCCTCTCCATCTCGCTCATCTATACCGACGGAATCCTGACCGATGCCGTGACTCGTGGCAACCAGATTGAAGGCGAGAGTGTCATTGCCAATGTCAAGACCATCATCAATGTACCTCAATCGTTGCCTAAACTTCCCCGACCCGAGCATGCTGCTCCTGGATGGATCTTTGAAGTGCGCGGAGAAGTGCTGATGCCTCAAGGATCGTTCGACCGACTCAACAAAGAGAAGGAGGCCAACGGAGAGAAACCTTTTGCCAACAAACGTAACGCAGCATCGGGTAGCCTCAAACAACTTGACCCCAAGGTAACGGCACGTCGCGGATTGATAGTCAATGCCTATGCAGCTTACTCCACCGACGAGGAGTGGCAACGCACCTACATGCCATCACAGGAGGCGACATTGGCTCTGTTGGACACCCTTGGGTTCTCGCGCTTCAATCCTGCCTCCATCGGTGCTAAGGCAAGTTATCCTTACACCTCTGCCGACCTCTTCGGCGACGGTAACCAAGAACTGTCGGACGCCATCAATCGGTTCAACGAGATTCGTACCTCGCACCAACTTCCCTACGATTGCGATGGTGTGGTGGTCAAAGTAAACCTCCGTCGCCATCAGGAATATTTGGGACTCAACACCACCTTCCCCAACTGGTGCAAGGCACGCAAGTTCCCCCAAGAGGCTCAAAGCACGCAGATACTCGACGTCACCTTCCAAGTCGGCATGACGGGACACATCACTCCAGTGGCAGAACTCAACCCAACGGCCATAGGGGGTAGCATCGTCTCGCGCGCAACATTGAACAACGAGAGTTACATCCGCCAACTCAACCTCTCCATCGGTAGTTATGTCTTCGTCCAAAAAGCAGGCGAAGTCATTCCGCAAGTAACCGGATTGGACGAAGTACGCAATTCCGCCGAAGTTCTCGAAACGCGTCCTATCTCCTTCCCGACCGCCTGTCCTTGTTGCCATACTCCCTTGCAACGCAAAGGCGAATATTGGATCTGTCCCAACCACCATTGCAAGGAATAGGCCATCCAACGTCTGGAATACTGGTGCAGCAAGGATTGCGCCAACATCAAGGGATTAGGTCCGGAGGTGTTGGCCGACCTCTACGACCAGCTCAACATCGCCTCGGTCAACGACCTCTATCGCGTTTTCTGCCTGGAGGCGCAGCACTTTGTAGCCGACATCTTCTGCTCCGATTACAATGCCCATTTGCAACAGGAGTTGGGCGAAGGCTATGCCGACAAGAAGATTGCGCTCATTCTGGATGGCGTACAACAAAGTGTGCAGACCTTGACCCTCGACCGCATCATCGGTGGATTGGGCATTGACGGTGTGGGCAAAATCACGGGCCGACTCTTGGCCGAACATTTCGGTTCGCTCGATGCCTTCCGACATGCCACGTTGGAGGAACTCCTGCTCATTGAAGGCATTGGCGAGACGATGGCCAAGAACATCCTCGATGCCGATTTGTCCGACTACTCCTGTCTCTGGGAAGGCAATCTTGCTTTCAATACCATCTATCAAACCGCCGAGAAGTTAAGTTCCTCCTTAGAGGGATTGACCGTTATCTTCACCGGAACGAGTGCTCGCTTCAAACGCGACGAGATTAAGGAATTCTTCATGGGACACGGTGCAAAATATGTCGGCTCCGTCTCGGGCAAGGTGAACTACGTCATCACGGGCGATGCCCCAGGACAAAACAAGTTGGACAAGGCCAAGCAATTGGGTGTCGAGGTTATCTCCGAACAAGATTTCTATGCCAAGTTCAACCTATAATCCTTGAAAGCAAATCATCCTGACCGCATGGATGAATGAATGATGATTAAACTCCTCCCCGTGAGGAGTTTTTTGTTTTCGTTTTTGTTTTCGTTTTTTTGGTTTTGGTTTTCGTTACGAAACTTTTCGTCTTCGTTATCGTTTTCGTTCTTTGGTTTTGGTT
>CACYQQ010000238.1 GCA_902776605.1 uncultured Bacteroidales bacterium
TGCCAAGCGGCAGGGGCGCAAAGCCCCTAAGAGCGTCCTTGATATCTATTGCGTAACTCGTTTGTGGTTTTCGCCCTGCAAACATAGTGACTCATAATACCTTCATAGTAGGATGAAAGTACCCCAAAACAGACGCGAGACTTCGACAAAAGGCCTGTTTTTGACACGCTGGGTTCCCACTTTGAGGAACGAGGGAGCGGAAAAGACCCTTTTTCGGGCAAAGGTGTTCCATCGAAGCAAAATAAGTATAACTTTGCACCCATTATTTAACGAGAGTTCGATGAATAGTTTGGGCAATAAGAAAACGCGCTGAAAGCGCAATACCGATTAGCCCCAGGCAACGCCTGGGTACGTAGAACAAGAGAAGGGTCGCCCGGCAAGGGCAGTACCGTACTCCGACGGTCTGTAAGCTTGTTTTCGTCGAACTCGCTTTATTTACCACTCGCGAAATACTTGTACCCGATGAAACTCCTGAAACTCTTTCTCTCCCTCGGTTGCTGCACAATCAGCGCTACCAACCTCTCCACTCCGAACGAGCATAACGCGCTGGTTCAGAAGGGGAAGGAATTCGTTCAACTGGTTCACCAGCAATCCTCCAGTTGGTACTTGAATTGCCACAAGGACATTTTCGAGGTTTTGGACAATCTCACATTTGAAGAGGACAAAAAGTTATATATCGTCACACCCCAAAAAGAAGGACTCGGAGACATCTCCCACATTCGCGTAGAGGGCATTCCCGACCAGGAAGAACCATCTCTGTTCCAGTTCATGGACGGTATCTTCCGAGCCGAGCAGAACGAATACATGGCACACGTCCTTCTCAAGGACATCTCTGCCGAAAGCCTGTGGCAATGGATACTCCTAAGTAACATTCGCTACTTCACGCCCGTCTTTTGGCACGGAGGATATATCAAGAAAACACTCATTTTGACCGACAACGATTATCAGGCAATCCTGCCCAAGGGCGCTATCATACCCGACAGCGATTACAACAAAGAAATAGAAGCAGGAGAAATATCAGAATCTCAGTTCCGCGAAATGGCAGCGTACAAAATTACGCCGCCTCAAATCACTATTCACGAAAATGCGGCTACAATCACGTTCTACACTTGGAACAATTGGACAGGCCTATCGCACAATCGGTACGAACTACAAATCAATGAGAACAAGACAGTTGCGGTACTCCTCCACGAAGTCAAGGTCGTCGTACCCTACCATTGTGGCATAACCTTTTAAGGACTATCCAACCATCTTCTGACGGTTGGACATCGGGAAAATGGCGAAAAACGGAAACGTGACCGAGGCAAGAGGCCGATAACATTCTCATTTTTGACACTTTGGGCACACACTTTTAAAAACAAATGGATAGAAAAGACTTTTTTTCGGGCAAAGGAGGTCCAACGAATCGAAAAAAAGTATAAATTTGCACCAATTATATACCACTCATGAAACAGCTAATTACACGTTTTCTACATTTAGTCATTTCTATAACCCTACTGATAGGCCTGAGCGCCTGCGGCAGCATCGAGGGTCCCGAACTTCTCTTTATTCACACCAACGATACCCATAGCCAGATAGACGGCATCTATCTGGACGAACGTCCCGTGGGCGGCGTGGAGGAACGCGCCTCGTTCCTGGAGATGATGCGTCAGCGCGACCCCGAGTTGCTCTATCTGGATGCAGGCGACATGGTACAGGGTTCCCCCTACTTCAACATCTGGGGCGGCATGGTCGAGATGAAGGCCATGAACCTGCAGTGGTTGTTGTGCTCCACCTTTGGCAACCACGAGTTTGACAATGGCATCGAGGGATTGGCCAAGATGCTCAACTTTGCCTGCTTCCCCATCATCAACTGCAACTACGATGTGAAGGGCACGGCATTGGAGCCCTATACCCGTCCTTGGTTGGTGACCGAGCGCAAGGGCATCCGCATCGGCATCACTGGCGTGACCTGCGACCCGAGGAACCTCATCTTCAACCGCAACTGGGAGGGCATCCGTTATATCGACCCATCGGAGGCCGCCAACAAGACCGCTGCCATCCTGCGCGAGCAGGGCTGTGACCTGGTGATTCTGCTTTCGCATGTCGGTTACTTCACCAGCGACAGTCTGGGTGACCGCCGTATAGCCATGCAGAGCAAGGACATCGACATCATCATCGGTGGTCACACCCACACCAATATCGAGAACGGCGAGGTGGTGCTCAACGCCGAGGGTCGGCCTGTCGTCATCACGCAGACGGGTGCCAAGACCTCGCCTATCGGCATGGTCAAGATCAAGATGAAGTCCAACGGCAAGCACAGCGACGGCCGAACCGCCTATGCCGTCGAGAAGATCAGTTGCTCGAAGTTGCATCCAAGCATGTACGACCTCCGTCCGTATGGACGCACAATGACCGACTTCATCACCCCCTACCGCGACAGCTTGGAACAGAAGATGAGCGACGTGCTTGGTGTGGCAGCTCACGACCTGCCACGCTTCCGACCGGAGAGTCCGTTGGGCAACTTCGCCAGCGACGTACTGCGCGAGGTAATCTTCCTTCTTGCCTTTACCGGCGACATAGTACGAGCCTTCGTCATATTCGTTGCCGACAAAATGCTGACCCATAATCATGTAGTCGAGGTGCAGGGGTCGGACGAATTCGATCAGCTTGTCAAAGGTCTCGGGGTAATATTCCGTTTCAAATCCGAGGAGGATGCGGATGTCGGAGGCGTGGCGGGTGGAGGTGGTGTGGGACAGGGAGATCGTCTATGCCGGGGACCCGGTACAGGCAGTGGTGGTCAACTCCGGCATTGCCAACGCGGGCACCGGCCCCGCCGGCATGGAGATCTGTGAAAAGACCGCCCGGGCCGTGGGCGCCCGTCTGGGGATCCCGGCCCGCTCCGTCCT
>CACYQQ010000239.1 GCA_902776605.1 uncultured Bacteroidales bacterium
CTTGACACTCTTTGTGAGCTACAACTATATCCCCGTGGGCATAGCCTCGACCCTGCTTTTCGTCTATCCCATCCTGACGGCGCTCATCATGACCCTGTGTTTTCACGAACGATTGTCGTGGCTTGTGGTGATCAGCCTCGGCATTGCCTGTGGCGGCATCGCTTTGCTTTGCCCGATGGAGGAAGGAGGCATCTCCCTGAGCGGCAATTTCTTCATTGGCCTGCTCATCGTCATGTTGTCGGGTCTCTCCTATGCCATCTATCTGGTGGGGCTCAACAAGACACGCGTCCGCACCATTGCCTCCATGCCTGTGACGCTCTACGTCCTCCTCTTCGGCACCTTGCTCTTTGTGGTCCGACTGGCTCTCTTCTCTCCTCTCACCGTACCGCAGACGCCCCTGTTGTGGCTCAATCTCCTGGCCCTGGGCGTCTTCCCTACCGTTATCTCGCTGGTACTCACAGCCAAAGCCATACAAAATATCGGCAGTACACAGACCGCTCTGTTGGGAGCCTTGGAACCTGAGACTGCCGTCATTCTTGGTTATTTCATCTTGGGCGAGGGAGTCTCGCTGCGTGACATGGGAGGCATGGTACTTATCCTGTCGGCCGTCACGCTGGTGGTATGCCGACGGAAGTGAGTTTCGGCTCAATCCAACAGGTTGTCGAACGACACCCCTTGGAACGAATCCAACACCTTATTGCACTTATCCTGAATATCCTCCCGCGAATTGTAGGAGGCAATACCTATCGTGTAGATACCAGCCGACATACCTGCCTGTAGGCCCGAGAATGCATCCTCGAAGACGATGCACTGACCCTTGGGCAACCCGAAAGCCGCTGCTGCCTTGATGTAGCAGTCGGGGTCGGGCTTCGATGCTGCAAAGTCCTCCGATGTCAGCACCTTGTCGAACAAGGAGAGCAAATCGGGATTCTTGTCCTTCAAGTGTTGCATCTTCTTCTGGTCCGAACTGGTCACGATGGCGCACTTCACGCCATGTTTCTTGATGTCTAGGATAAACTCCTTCGCACCGGGGAAGAAGTTGTAGTTCATGTTCGACTCATAGTCATCCAACCTTTTCTTCACCACCTCCTGCACCGCTGGGTCCGGGAAGAAGCGTTCCAAGATACGCACCAAGGTATTACCCTTGATGGCATTATGCAAATCTGGCACGTCGGGACGGAACTCCTTTCCGATTTGTCCCCAAATCACAGAGTACTGTTCCTCTGTATCGATCAACGTACCATCCAGGTCGAATAACGCAGCCTTAAAATCTTCAATTCTCATAACACAATCCTTTCGCTTTGAAGAGCGAAAGATAAAATATTAAATACTAAATATTAAACTCAAAATATTAAATACTAAATATAAAATTAAGGACAAAGGGACAAAGTACAAAGTACAACAAACGTCCTTGTCACTTCTTTTTCACTTCCTTGTCACTTCCTTGTCACTTCCTTGTCACTTTCCTGTCACTTTCCTGTCACTTCCCTGTCACTTCTTTTTCTTCAGAAAAGTACTTAGTCCTTTTCCTCACGCCATGGCGGCCCCCATGGCGGTCATGAATTCTGCCGAAGCAGGGACGTGGAAGTGGACATCGTAGAGCGACTCCAACGGTTCCAGCATCGACTCCACTTTGGGCAAGGTGGTCAGTCGGCCAATCATGACAAAGTCCTGGATGCCGTAGCCCAGACCCGCCATGCGCGCCATCACACCGATGTTCTGCACCACCATGTTGACCAGTCCAATCGTGACATTCTCGGGAGTCGTGGCTTGCGACACCTTCCCCAGGTTCACGGTGGTCACCTCCATAGGCAGACCTGGCATTTCCATCGGACACACATCTCGGATGCACTGGTCGGTTTGGCCCAGGTTCCCTTTCTCGGTCAACGATCTCAGCAACGCCCAGTTCCCGCCTGGCAACAGCAACTGGAAGAGTCGGATCAACGTTCCGCCACCCAAGGCACTACCGCCTAAGTGTTGCCACTGAGAACCTTCCACCTTGACGAAACTGGTTCCAGTTCCCATAGAAACCACGATGTAGGAAGAGGGCAGATGGAGTGTCTTCGCGGCCACAGCATTGGCCTGAAACTCCTCCACGCGGGTAGTCCTCACGCCGCACAACGACCCCGGCAGCATTCGGCTTCCCACACCCGTCAAGACTATTTTCTGTACCTTGCCACGAGAAGGATTGAACTTCCGGATATAATCCAGCAACCGATCCATCACGAACGGTCCTTCCCACAGCACTTGCTCGCGCACCTGTCTTTCGCTGACCACGACTATCTTCGTAGCGCTGATGCCCAAATCTATTCCAATCGTCATATTGAGAGTAGTATTAGTGACTTAAAACTTCTGCAAATATAACACAAATATTTGACATTCTATGCCTAAACACCCAAAAATACGACAAAATCCCCCTTCATTACGCAGAAACAGTCCACTTTCAAGAAAAACTGCACATTTCTGCATCCAAAGTCAGACGTTTTTTCTTGAAACGCCCCCATTTGGTGGATAATAATCAATATGTCAAAGAATATTAAACGATAACGAAAAAAGGACTTCGTACGATAACGAAAAAACTCCTTTACACTCTTTTCCGCTCCGCGAGAGATTGTAAAACAACGGGAGACATAGTAAGTACAGAGTGTACTAGAGCGCAATAGTGTTCAATGCGACCTCCAGAGCTATCGAATTCTCTAATTCTCATCAATTCAATACAGACATATTCTTTCCATTGCGCGCAAAAGAAAATTCTCTAATTCTCTAATTCTTGAGAATGGCTCCCGTCGCGACCTGCCGATACCGATGACGTGACGGAGTTGCGTTCTTTTTCCGTTCTTTTTGCTTTCTTTTTTGGTTCTTTTTCGTTCTTTTCAAAGAGG
>CACYQQ010000240.1 GCA_902776605.1 uncultured Bacteroidales bacterium
ATATAAATATATAACGGAAACTAACTTTTAACGAAAACTAACTTTTAACGAAAACGTTAACGATAACGAAAAACCTTTAGTTAACGATAACGGAAAAATAATATAGGAAAGAGATTCTTCGTTTTAGTTTTCGTTGATTTTATTGTTTCGGTTTCTTTTCGTTTTCGTTTTGGTTTTCGTTTTAATTATTTGGGTTCTTTTCGTTTTGGTTTTCGTTTTGGTTTTCGTTTTCGTACAAAGTTTTATTTGTTTTCCGATGCAAATATAGGGAATATTTTCAATACTTCAAATTTTTCGCCCTCAAACTTGCGAAATTGGTCTATTCTATGTACCTTCGCGGTCGAAATGATTTTCTAAACATGGTACAGACTCTCACTAATCACGCCCCAAACAGTTCTACAGGATTAGTTCTGGAGGGTGGAGGAATGCGTGGACTCTTCACCGCCGGCGTCATTGATGTCTTTCTGGAGAACGGCATCACCTTCCCCAATGCTGTAGGTGTCTCGGCAGGTGCCTGCTTCGGTGTCAACCTCAAAACAGAACAGATTGGTCGCGCCCTCCGTTACAACATTCAGATGGCAGGAAACCCACATTACATGAGTCTGCGCTCGCTGTTACTCACAGGCGACTATGTCAATGCCGAGTTCTGCTACCACACCATCCCCACGCAGATTGATGTGGTCGATACCAAGACGTTCCTCCGCAACACCATGCGCTTTCATATAGTCTGCACCGACATCGACACGGGCGAAGCGGTCTATCACGAACTGACCGACTTGGACTACGACAATCTGGAGTGGATCCGTGCCTCTGCCTCTCTGCCCATTGTCTCCCGCCCCGTCCTGCGCGATGGACGTCGTCTCATGGATGGAGGCATGGCCGACTCTATCCCACTCCAATACAGCGAACGGTTAGGTTATCATCGTAACGTTGTCATCCTCACTCAGCCGTTCGGCTTCCGCAAGGAACCTGCCCGTCATCCTTGGCTCTTCCAACTTTTCTGTGGCAGGTATCCCGCCATGGTAAACAGTCTCACCCACCGCGCCGAAAGGTACAACGCTTGTCTGGAGCAGATTGAACGACAAGCCGCCAACGGCACCGTCCTGCTCATCACCCCACCCCGCAAACTGGACATCGGCCGCATCGAGCAGAATCCCGACAAACTACAAGCCATCTACCAACTGGGCCGACAAACCTGCTTGGCTCAGCTGGACCAAATCAAGGAATACATAAATAAATAAGGCTAAAAGGCGCAATTGCGCCGCTAAAAGTGCTTCGCACGCTAAAAGCCTTCGGCGCTAACAGAGTTAAGAGGCTATCAATTAGTTATTGACGGAGAATTTAAATTTTAAATTTCAACTTCATTCGTCCGTTAACTTCACAGCCGCAGGCTGTTAACTCCAAATAACTCCTGTTAACTCCTATTTCGCACGAGTTACCTTGACTGGCCTGAGCGAGGTTCTTCTTGAACACCTCGAAAGTCTCGGCACCGCTGTCACAAAGGTCGGTCACCGACTTGAGCAACAGGATAGGAGTCTGGAACAGCGAGCAGACGAAGGCTACGGCAGCGCCCTCCATATCCTTCAATTCGCCATGATTCTCTTCGATAATCTGCAAGTCGCAAGGCTGCATGTCTAGCGACGAACCGGTCGTCACCTTTCCCATCTTGTAACCCAAGGAGTTAGCTAATTCGGCGGCGCCCGCATAGACCGGATAATTGCCCAACGCCTGAGTACCCCAAGCATCGTCGCCGGGCACGCGGCGGTCATGGAACATCACAGCATTTGCCACATAGACCTCTCCAATGGCAGCTCCGTTCTTTTTGAAGGCACCACATGTACCCGAATTGATGACAATATCGGGATGCAACTGTTGGATGGCAGCCAACGTAGCAACCGAAGCTGCCTCACATCCCACCAGGTCGGAACCATGCTGCTGTCCATTGAGCACCACGTCCAACTCATTCTCTCCCAATGCAGTACGATACAATTTGCAAGGCAGGGGTGCAAAGAAATCTTTCACCTCTACTACTCCGAACCGATCGATGAATGGCTGCGCCTCGGCCTGCATGGCCACGATAAAACAAATCTTCATAGTCTTTCAAACAAAACGACGCCCGGGGACCTTCTCTCCGGGCGCATAAGATATAATACTGAGGTTATGAGGTACTCAAGTTTTACAACTTGCGCACTTGTAAGGAGTTAAATGGAGTTATTAGGAGTTATCGCTACGCTCAAGGAGTTAACGGACGTTACTATAGTGAAGCAAAGGGGTTTCCGATAACTAAAGCAATCGTCTGTTAACTACCGTTATCTCCCGTTAACTCCATGAAATTAACTCCCTTTTCGCACTCGCGAAACCAGAGTGTAAGGTATCGTCCCTTTTACTCCCTTTTTACTCCTCTTTTACTCCCCTTATTTCGACAAACTTATCTTCCAAGAGCCTTCTTGATGGCAGCCTCAATCTCCTCGCCACGCAGGTTACGAGCCTTGATGATACCGTCGGCACCAATGATGAAGGTGTTAGGAATGCGGAGAATACCGTAAGCGTCTGTTGGAGAATTGGTCTTCTCGCCAGCATAAAGCATGGTCCAAGTCATTTCCAACTCACTGGCAGCACGCTGTGCATCGTAAATAGTGTCCTCCCAGACGGCGGTGCTCACGAAGGTCACCTTGTCGCGATAAGCCTCCTCATAAGGGAAGATGTACTTGCGGATCTCGTCACGGCTGGCAATGCTCGACGACGACCAGAAGGTCAGCACAACGGGTTTGCCCTTAGCCACATAAGAAGACAATGGACGTGGCTTGTTCGACTTGCGCTCTTCGCCGACGAAGTCGATGTATTTCTTACCAGGAGCGGTAGCCTCGGCAGCCTTGGCGGCATTATATAACTTATTCAGTTCAGGATCCTCCTTATACAGAGAACAGAGGTTCATGACGCTATCCAACTGCTTGCAGTTATAATCGACCGAGAGAGTACGGGTGATCTCCAATCCCAACTTCTCACCGATGTGAGCCTGAGCCTGTTCACGCAGGTAGGCATCATAAACGGCGTTGAGACTATCCTTGTTGGCATCACGACGCTTTCCTAATTTCTTCAGTTCGTTGATACGGGCCTCGAACTGTGCCTCGGCACTCATCATTCGCTCCTCCTGCTTGGCACGGGTCTGTGCCTTAGCTCGCTCGGTAGCGGTAGAACTGTCTTCGTTTTTCTGGGAGCAACCGACAAAGGCAGCTGCCACCATCAATGCGGTAATTCTCACTTTTTTGCCAGAGCCATTCACGGGTTATGTCATTGACGGGGCAAAGATAATAAATATTTTTGCATAGTCAAAGAAAAAACTCAAAAAATGCGCAAAAAAGTGCATTTATTGTTATCTCAAGTTTCGCAAGTGCGTTATGGGAGTTAATTTCATGGAGTTACTTACCCAACTCGCGGGCAATAGCCTCCTCGATGGCAGCGCCTCGCAAACCGCGCGCCTTGATGACGCCATCGGCTCCAATCAGGATGATTTCGGGAATGCCCATGATGCCGTAGAGGTCGGTTGGCGAATTGGCGCCACGCTCTCCGGCAAAGATGACGGGCCACGAGATAGGCAACTCACTCATAGCCTGTTGGGTAGCCTCGATGCCATCGCGTTCCCACACGGCGATGCCTACGAAGTTCACTTTGCCTTTATACTGAGGCGCATAGACCGAAAGTGAGCGTTTGATCTCGTTACGACAGGGGCCACACCATGAGGCCCAGAAATCCACGATGGTAGGTTTGCCGTTGTTGGCAATGTCCGAGAGTTTCTTCTCCTTACCCGTCTTGGCATCCACACCGACGATGTCGATATAATGTGCACCTGGTGCAGTCGCTTGCTGTGCCAACTTGACCGTACGCAACTGACCCAGATGCTCGTCGTTCTTGTACAATTCGCAGGTATTCATCACGCTGTCCAACTGATGGAAGTCCATCTCCTCGGCCAACTCATAAGTCAGCACCAGACCCAACGAATCGCCGGCATGCTGGTCGGCCAACTGCTGCACGTGCTTGGTATAAGCCTCGACGATACTGTCCTGATTGGCACCTGGAGCACGATACTCGGCAACGACACCTTTCTGCCACTCCTGGAATGCCTGCAACTCTTTCTGAAAATCAAACTGGGGGGCCGACTGTCCGCAACTACAGAAAGCTGCAAGCGCCATACTGGCCAATACGAATTGTTTCATATATAACGGTTAATTGTAATTGTTGTTCCGAGGAAGAGGTTTTTGAACTCATTAATGGAGTTAAAGGGAGTTAACCGAAGTAACAGACTGCGTCTGTGGAGTTAACGGACATTACTACGGAGGAACAATAACTTTGCACACTCCATCAACATACTTTACCTTTGTACTTAGTCCTTTGTCACTTTGTACTTATCATTGGTCCTTTGTACTTAGTCCTTTGTAACGTTGTCCCTACTCTTGGGTGGCAAAGATAGTGGATTTTCAAACGTTTACCAAATTTTTTTCAAAAAAAAGTTTCTTTCCTTGTCACAAACGGAAAAGTTGTTCGTCTTATAGTTGTAAGCACCTACAAAGTGCTCTCTTTGAAAAGCAACAACAAGAACAAAAGAATACATTACTAAGATTTGGTTTTTCATTACTAACAACGCATTACTAACAAGACCGAAACACATTATTGACAAAGACATTCGGATTATTTTTCACAAGCGAAAAATATAAGAAGATAAAGAAGTACAAGGAGATAAAGGAGTTAAAGACAATTGCTGAGGCTTACGATATTATTCTCAGAACCTATAATAAAGCGTGAACCCAGACGGAATGAAGGCAAAGCCAGTATAAAAGTAATCGTCATGGTCTTCTATTTTTTCCCAAGTAAATTTAGCCACATTGGTTGAGATATCAAAGTGTTCGTTGATGCGATAACGCAAACTTGGAGCGAAGTCCATCTGCCAAGAGGAACCGCCTTTGTAATAACTCCAGGAACTGTACAATCCCAAGTCGGTAAAGAATTTTTCATTATGCCATGCCGTAAAGCGCATAAAGACTTGCGAATATCCAGATACCGATACATCTAAACCATCAGAATGATTGGTTGACACGCCTCCACCGACACCAAGTGCCCAAATATCGTTAAGTTCCTTTCCTGCCCTCAGTCCCAGTCCAGATGATTTGACTTTATCGTTAAACCCGAAACTTCCTCCTGCTGTCACGAAGTAAGATTGTGCTGACGCACTCCAAGTCAGGGCTACAAGACCCAAAATCAAAAACGACTTTTTCATTTCTACTTATTTTTGTTATCTATTTTTTGAAATAACCTATAAATGTTTCTCGGCGCAAAAATACGACAAATCGCGTAAATATCCAAATATTTTCTGGCAATTAACGTAAGTTCAACAAAATATTCTTACATATCTAACCAAAAGGGAGTTGTCATCGGAGTTGATAATCTCGTCATTCTCCATTCTGCCGCCCATTCTGGCTTTCAGTACTATCCTACCCTCAGCAGGGGTTACACTACGCTTCACCCCTGCCTGTGGTCTGCCACTCCTTCGGAGTTTGGGTTACTCTCTCCTATCAAAGCAGGGGTTGCACTACGTTTCACCACCTGCCTGTGGTCTTGTCAGCCCTTCGGGCTTGCTTTTCATTTTCACCAAGCAATAAAAGGAATCACCGAATTGACCGAATTAAGACCAATCCTTGCACGCGCACGACTGCCCGAAAGGAATATTAAACGAATTCGAGAACGAAGGGAAAAGTGAGTTTAAAAGAGTTCAATGCGACCTCCAGAGCAATCGAATTCTCTAATTCTCACCAATTCAATACAGATACTACATTCTCCATTGCGCGCAAAAGAAAATTCTCTAATTCTCTAATTCTTGAGAATGACTTCCGTCGCGACCTGCCGATACCGATGACGTGACGGAGTTGCGTTCTTTTTCCGTTCTTTTTGCTTTCTTTTTTGGTTCTTTTTCGTTCTTTTCAAAGAGG
>CACYQQ010000241.1 GCA_902776605.1 uncultured Bacteroidales bacterium
ACTAATGGGCTCTTCGAGCCGCTACAAGTGCTTCGCACGCTAATAGCCTTCGGCGCTAATAGTCGGGGGCTATTATTTCATTCGTCCGTTAACTCCTGATAACTCCTATTAACTCCTATCAATTATTCATTTTACCATGAATATATATGATGTTCAAATAACGACCGATTTGGGTGAGGTGGTAGTCTTGCAAGTCTCTGCCAGCGATGAGCAGGAGGCCGAGATGACTGCCATCTCGATGGTTGTGTCGGGTGAGGCTGGCACCATGGGGCACAGTGTGATTGATTGCTTCTGTGTCGGTTAAGCAGCATTAACTCCTTTCGTATTTCACTTTCAATCGTTTGTTTGTCCCCTCAGCTAAAGCTTCGTCTTCTCGCTGAACGATTATCAATCGTTCTATTTGCTGCGAGGATCCATTTACTCCTTTCGTATTTCACTTTCATTCGTCCGTTAACTCCCTGAGCGTAGCGATAACTCCTACTAACTGCCATTAACTCCTTTCATATATGTTATGAATTCCCTTTCCTCCAACGAACAACAAGGCTATTATCCACCCCGACCCAAACACAAGGGCGGAGGGTGCGGTACTGCGTTGATGATTCTGGCCGCTACGTTGCTTCTGTTCTTTGCTCTTTATTTCTTTGGGGGATAAATGTAAATCTCTCGCGGGTGAGGGTGAAATGACTAGAAATGTGGCGATTTTATGCAAAAAATACTTTGTACTGCATAAAATAGTATGTTTTTTATGCAATAAGAGTGCGAAATGGAGTTAAGATACGGAAAGACGATGTTTTATTATCGTTCGCGTAATGACAAGGAGGTGGACTTCGTCTTGTGGAAAGAGCATCGTATCATACAAAAAGCTGGTCGTCCGAGTGGGCGACCAGCTTTTTTATTATAGGTAAAGGGAAATTACTTGACCAGCAAGACCTTGCCATGCTCGATGACGAGGCCACGGCGGACTGCAGGACGACCCTGGAGGTCGAAGGTGCGTGCTGCGGTCGAAGCATTCTGGATGGTCTCGATGTTCGAGACATCACCCGCAACGGCAGCAGCACCGAAGCCACCTCGACTGTTGGCGGTACGAACCCAGGCTCCTTCGATGGCCTCTTCGGCGGTGAATGAGGTCTGGGTGGCAGGAACGATGATGTGTTCACCTGAACTGAGAATCAGCAGATAAGCGGTAGCGCCTTCGACGGCCGTCCAGGAGAGGGTTTTCTTGTCCTCGCTGATAGTGGCGTTGGCGGTTGCCTCCAACTGAGCGCAGATCTGCTCGGGTTGCCATTCGCCGAAGATGTTGGCGATGGTGTACTCAGCCGCTTTTTCGGCGGTCAAGATGGTCTCGTACTGCTTGTTGCCCGATGAGTGGGTGAACGTCAAGACGTTGGAAGCAGGAGTGATGTCCTGACCACTTGGATTCTTGGTGCCGAACTCATAGAAACCGTAAGCAGCGACGTTCATGCCACTGAGGGTGAAGCGCGAAGATGCCAACTTCTCGGGTTGGTTCAACGTGGTGCGGATATAGACGGCCTTCGATTCTCCACCCCACGAACGGCCGAAGTTGAAGCTTTGGCTGCGGGTTTCGATGGCGCAATCCAGGAAGACATAACCCCACTTGCATTCGGCTGAATGGTAAGGAGCGCAGACGGTGCAATCGCCGCTCGAACCATTGGCCGAACGCGACTCGTTGACCATCAAGCAACGGTTGTGGATGACGTCACCGTCACCGCACAGGTAATCGACCGTACCGTGAATCTCGGAATCCTCCCAATAGAACTTAGAGGCATTGTTGCTGTAGTAAGTATCTTGGTATGAGAGCATACGCACGTTCTTGCAGATGGTGTTGGTACCCTTGTCCTGCAAGCAGACAGCTCGACCTGCCGAGCCACTCTTGTAGTAGTCGAGGGCATTCTGCAAGGTCAGATCCTGGAGATAGAGGTTGTTGGAGTTGTTCAACAGGGTGGCGGTGGTGCCGATACCCTCGTTCTCGACGAGAGGAGCATTCTTGATGATGGTGTACAACATACTCTCACCGATGATGGAGATGTTCTTGCCCGAGATAGAGGTCAAAGCCGTCTCGCCCAGGTCGTAAGTGCCGTTAGGAAGGAAGATCTTGACATCGCCCTTGCCATTGGCAGCGGTGAGCGCCAACAGGAAGCTGTTGCCATCGTTGGCAGGAATCATGTAGTAGCCGGTCGATTCGTCGTAGGCAACGAAGTCAACGACGTTGAATACCGATACCTTGTGTACGTAGGTGGTGCCACCGAAGTAGAAGGTCAAGGTGTCGGCCACGGGGCTGGCATACTGGAAGGAAATCTCCTCGCCATCGGTCTTGGCCTTGTTGATGAACGAAGTCACCTCTTCGCCCTTCGCATTCTTTACAACAACGGTGGTGCTGTCCGAATAACGGCAGTTACCCATGCTGACGTAGCAGTTTCCTGCCACGGCAATGCTGAGCGATTGTCCATTGACGAAATCCCAACCATGCTGGGCATCGTGGTACTTGCCTCCGTTGTTCCAGATGGCTTCATGATCGTCAATGTAGAAGTTCAGTTTGTTCAACTCGTAGATGTAACGCGAAGTGTGGGTTGGAATCTCGATAGGCGTTGCCTTGGCATAGAGGTTGATGTCTTCCGAGATAGGTGTGCCCTCGGCCACCTTGACAGCCGACGACTGAGGCGAGTTGAACCAACCACGGAACTTGTTGCCGGCAGGAACGGTAACGGCCTCAGCGCCAAGGCTGTAGGCTAATGCCGAACCGCCCAGTACCTCTTCCGACTTGATGAGGGTCTTGCCGTCGGTGTCCAAGTTGTTGACGAAGCAAGAAGGAACGAAGTCGCAGGCATTGGCCTTG
>CACYQQ010000242.1 GCA_902776605.1 uncultured Bacteroidales bacterium
TACTCTTTCTCGCCTGGATGCTTCTGCTCCAGGGAGGTCATAATTTTCTCAATATTCATAAGAATGCAACTTATTGAAAGATTTTTTTACAGGTATTTAATCAAATGGGTTGTTCATATCGTAAATTTCATGGCCTAATTGCATTTCTGGTCAAGGGGCTATTCTATATGATATTCGCAACAACGCTGCAAAGTACATAAAAATTCTCGATATATGCAAGCAAATTGTCAAAAAAATGTCGGTCGTACGGGTGAATGAAGGTCTTTTTGCTTGCTTTTTTCTTTTATTGGGGCTTAAAACGGCTTGTTAAGACCTGTTTAATAGTACTCAATCTTCAAGTCTTCGCTGACGTTAGTGTCCTCCAGAAATGGGTCGCTGGACTTGTAGATAATGCGTAACCCTTGATAGACCGACGGGACTTTCAGCGTCTCCAATAGGTGCCATTTGGGTCGGCCAAAGTCGTACGACTCGCCATCCAGTAGAAGTCGGTTGGAGACAAAGTCAAACTGATAATACCCGCCTCCGATGCATTGGTCGTTAGGCAGCAGCAAGTCTTTGTGCAGGTTGACCATGCCAAGCCGAAGATAGCCTTGCATGGTGATGATGAATTTGGGGAGGGCCATTTTTCTTATAGCGGATTTATATAGGTAAGGAGTTAATGGGAGTTAACAGGTTTTTGCCTGTGAAGTTAACGGATAAATGAACCTAATTATCATATATAAATTGACTTTCCTTCGGGTTCGAAGGGGCTGCCCATAACCGGGAGTATTGTCTGTTAACTCCTTGAGCGAAGCGATAACTTCTGTTAACTCCCATTAACTCCTTATTCTTTGATTTATTCAATCGTTGTTTCAAATGCGACTCCTTCCGCCTTCAACGTAACCTTGATGGGGCCGGGGGCGTCGCGTCGGATGTAGGCGAGGAGACGACCTCGGAAAAGGGAACGTTCGTTGGCTTGCGGACGAGACATGTCCTGGTTGTTGCCAGTCTCCAATCCGAGGAGGTGGCCGGCGCCCTCCACTTGGCAGATGACCATGCGGTCGGCATTATAAACTCGGTTCAAGAGACTGTCCACCAACGTGATACGTAGTTGCAACGTCGAACCTACTTCGCCCGAACAGAGGGTGTCTGGGTCGATGATGAACGAGGTGGAAACGGCCGATTCTTGGTGCCGCTGACGGGGTTCGCGTTGCAAGGTGCTGTCGGCCCAGATGGCGGCTTGCATCAGTCCGATGTGTTTGGGTTCGCCCGTGAAGTCGAGCAGGCCGGTGCCCAATCCGCGCGAAGGCCATTTGCCCGATTCGCCCAGATAGTCAAGACCCGTCCAGATGAACTGACCGAAGATGAAGTCGTTGTCTTTCACCGCTTTCCAAGTCTTTTCGCCACGTCCCGTTTCCGAACCATAAAGGATGCGGTTAGGGTAGGTGCGATGGTCCTCCTGATAGCGGTTTTCGGTATAATTGTAGCCCACCACGTCAACGGCATCGGGGTAGGCGGTCTGGTTGCTCATCACGACACCCGCCAAAGCACCCGTCACGGGGCGGCTCAGATCATGTGTGCGTACCACCTTGGCCAACCGTTGGGCGATGATGCCAATGCGTTCAGCATTAGGCCGTTTGGGGTCGTAGCCACCGAACATTGGCTGATTGATGACGGCATTCTTGCCATCCAGGATAGGGTGCGAATAGGGGTCGTTCGGGTAATCGACTTCGTTGCCGATGCTCCACAGGAAGACGCAAGGGTGGTTGCGGTCGCGACGCACCATGTCGGCCACATCGCGGTCAATCCATTCCTCAAAGAAGTCGTAGGTGCCGTCAAACGATGGTTTGCCTACATTCCAACCCTGCACCCATTTGCGTTTGGGGAACTCCCATTCGTCCGATGCCTCGTCCATCACCAGGAGACCCAGTTGGTCGCACAGGTCGTAGAGGACCGGTGCCTGTGGGTTGTGTGAGCAACGGATGCCGTTGACGCCCAACTGCTTGAGGGTCAATAGCCTGCGATGCCAAACCTCGGGCGGAACGGCGGCTCCCAGCACACCGGCATCGTGATGGATGCAGACGCCTTTCACCTTGATATTCTTGCCGTTCAGGAAGAAACCCTGATTGGCATCGAAGCGCAAGTCCCTGATGCCCAACTTGATGCAGGTGCTGTCGATGGCCACACCCTTATCCAACAGTCGCACCTTGAGGTCGTAGAGGTTCGGTTCCGTGATGTCCCACAGACGGGGATTGTCCACCGTGAAGACCGAATCCACCTGCTGCCCGTCCAGTTCGTATTGGAGGGTGGTGCCGGGGTGATTATTCTCGATGTCGGTAAGGACATGTACGGTTGCCCGTTCGGTCGAAATGTCGGTGCAATAATAGCGCGTAGCCCATTGTCCGAGGTGGGTTTGAGGGGCATCGACCATCCAGACATCACGATAGATGCCCGAGCCGGTGTACCAGCGCGAATCGGCATATTTGGTGTGATCCACGCGGACGCACAACGTGTTCTTGCCTGACTTCAACCACGGAGTCATGTCGTAGCAGAAAGAGGCATAACCATTTGGACGATAACCCAATAGATGGCCATTCAGATAGACGCGCGAACGGCAATAGACACCCTCAAAGTAGATGTAATACTGGCGGTCCTTCTGCTTCTTCAATTTGAAGGTCTTGCGATAGGTGCCATAACCGCCAGGCAAGTAACCTGTGCAACTGGCAAAATCGGTGCTGGGCATACCCTCGATGCTCCAGTCGTGGGGCAGTTCTACTGCGCGCCACTTGGCATCCTTGTATTTCGGTTCGATGGCCAACGAGTCGTCCGTCAGGGCGTATTTCCA
>CACYQQ010000243.1 GCA_902776605.1 uncultured Bacteroidales bacterium
AAAGCTTGAAGCAGCAGAAGCTGTGGCAGGTGGGTAAAGTCAAGGAGTATTATTCCGGATTGTCCGATATTGCCCGTGAATACATCGAAGGTCAATTCAACGTGAACGCTGTGGAAATGACAACAGACGACATCCTGGAGGAAGTCGAGGAACTTGACTTTGATCGTGAGATTTTTGGAAAGTTGAAAGACACCATGGAATTGTCCGATTTGGTTAAGTTCGCCAAGTACGAACCGTTGCCAGACGAAAACCAGATGGCTTTCATGAACTCGCGACTCTTCGTGGAGCAGACGAAGGAGACCGTGGTCGAAGAACCTCAAAATACAGAAGAACAATGACATTTGCAAATCCAGGATATTTGGTATTATTGATTCTGCTTATCCCAGCTATCTTATTCTACATCTGGAAGCAGAAGAGGGCTTATGCTACTTTGCAGATTCCCTCTGTATCACCTTTTGCCAAGGTGCCGAAGTCGTGGAAAGAGTATCTGCGACATGTAAACTTCGCCTTGCTTTTGTCGGCTTTCACGTTGGTTATCATCGTGATGGCACGTCCCCAAAGCAGCGACAGTTGGAGCCAAAGCAGTACTGAAGGTATCGACATTGTCTTGACCATGGACGTATCCTACTCCATGAATACGGAGGACTTCAAACCTAACCGTCTGGAGGCGGCCAAAGAGGTGGCGTCCAACTTCGTGTCGGGCCGTTCCAATGATAATATAGGTATGGTCATCTTCGGCAAGGAGAGTTATACCCTTTGTCCGATGACCAGTGATCACACGGTCTTGGCCAATATGGTGGAAAGCATCTCTTTCGACTTGGTCGATGGTACGCAGACGGCTATTGGCAATGGTCTGGTGACGGGCTTGAACCGCATCCGTCATGGTGAGGCTAAATCCAAGGTAGTCATCCTCTTGACCGATGGTTCCAACAACGCTGGTGACGTTGCCCCTCATGATGCCGCAGCCGTGGCGCAGTCTTTGGGAATACGTGTTTATACTATTGGTGTGGGCACCGACAAGGATTTCGAGCAGGTAGTGGGATACGATATGTTCGGTCTGCCTATCAAGCAGATGGTCAAGCCGGATTTGGACGAAGACCTCCTACGCAGTATTGCCGGCAAGACGGGCGGCCGATATTTCCGTGCCACGAGTAAGGACAAGCTCACTTCCATCTTTAAGGAGATTGACCAGATGGAAAAGACCAAGATGTCGGTCCGTGAGTTCAGTCGCCGCGAGGAGGAGTTCCTGCCTTACGCCCTTGCCGCTATTTTCTTGCTCATGCTGCATTGCCTGTTCCGACAGACCTTGCTGCGAAGCATCCCTTCTTGATGAGGGGACGACGGTTAATGGTTAACGGTTAAAGTTTAATGGTTAACGGTTAAGGGAGAACGTTTAACGTGTTGAAAGTTTAGTGAATTGATATACAACCATGGATAATTTCCGATTTGCTAATCCTCATGTATTGTGGCTGCTGGTAGTAGTCCTCCTGTTGATATTACTTTATCAATGGGGAAGATACATGTCCAAGAAGTCGCTGGCCCGTTTCGGCGACGTCAACTTGCTTCGCGCTTTGACAGATGGCGTGAGCAAGCAGAAGCCACGCATGAAGTTTGTGCTTCAGGTGGTTGCTCTGGTCTGTCTCATTGTGGCAGGAGCCCGTCCTCAGTTCGGGTCTAAGTTGCAGAATGTCAAGAAGGAGGGCATCGAGGTAATGGTCTGTCTGGATATCTCCAACTCCATGTTGGCCGAAGATATTGCCCCCAATCGACTGGAGAAGTCCAAACGTATGCTTTCCCGCCTGTTGGACCAGATGGAAAACAATCAGGTCGGACTGGTCGTCTTTGCTGGCGATGCCGTTGTGCAATTACCCATCACAAACGACTATGTTTCGGCCAAGATGTTCTTGGAATCTATCTCGCCCGAGAATATCTCGGTACAGGGAACCGCCATCGGTGCTGCCATCAACTTGGCCGTACGTAGTTTCACTCCGCGCGAGGAGTCGAGCAAAGCTATTATCTTGATTACCGATGCCGAGAACCATGAAGACGATGCTTCGGGTGCAGCGGCAGCCGCTTTCGAAAAAGGTATTCCGACTCATGTCATCGGAGTAGGTTCAACGCAGGGAACCGTCATTCCCGATGGTTCTGGACGTAAGAACAGTCCCCGCAAAGATAGTACAGGCAATCCTATCACCACCCGTTTGGACGAAGCTATTGCCCGTCAGGTGGCAGAGTCGGGACATGGCATCTATGCGCATGCCGACAATAGCAATTCTGCCATCAATGCGGTCATCGAGTCGTTGAATCAGATGCAGACCACCGAGTTGGAGAGTCATGTATATGCCGAGTACGATGACCAGTTTATTTGGTTCGTCCTTTTGGCATTCATTTGTATGGCCATCGACATTGTCCTGGTGGACCGTGCCAATCCAATGTTTTCTAAAATCAAGTTGTTCGAATGATGAAATATCTATATTTGCTCATCGGTTTGATGTTCCTGTCTGGCCTACAGGCTGTAGCACAAGATCGCAAGGTGCGTAGCTTCGACCGTTCGGGCAACAGCCAATACGAGGAACAGCACTATCAGGAGGCCGAGATGGATTATCGTCGCGCCCTGAATATCAACCCGAAAGACAGTGTGGCCCGTTTCAATCTGGCCACCGCCTTGATACGACAGCAGGACCAAGCGAAATTGGCCGAAGCCGACAGTCTCTTGACGGGTCTGATCATGGAAGCAGAACAAACAGGCAACCGGCAGTTGTCGGCCCGTTCCCTTTACCAGAAAGGTGAGATTGGCATGATGGCTCAGCAGTTCATCAAGACAAAGACCAAAAGCAAGATCAGAAGCAGGAACAGCAGAAACAGGAACAACAGCAGCAAGAGCAACAACAGAACCAGAACCAAGACCAAAAACAAGATCAGCAGCAGGAGCAGCAACAACAAGAGCAACAGCAGCAAATGTCTGAGGATCAACGTCAAGCGATTCTGGAACAGAACGAACGCGAAGAGCGTGAGACGCAAGCCAAAGTCATGCGCCGTCAGCAAGAGAAAGATGACGAGAAGAAACGTGAGATGGAAATCAAGCGCATGAACGGAACATTGAAGGACTGGTAATCCCTATTATTGAGAAGCAACTATGAAGAAGTTTATTGCAATCATACTTTCTTGTTTGATGGTGACGACGGTTTGGGCCGACGTCATTGTCAAGTCGAGCATCCGCAACGGCAATACCGTGGAGGTGGGGCAGCGGTTTCAAGTAGAATTTGAAATCAATGCCACTTGCGACCGTTTCGACTGTGATATTCAGGAGAGCGGCCTTCGCCATATCAGTGGTCCGTTCCCTTCCACCTATATGTCACGCACCATCGTGAATGGCCAATCCTCGGTCGTCAACACCACTACCTATACCTTTATCATGATGGCCGAGAAGGAGGGAACCTTTACCATCCCAGCCGGTAAGGCTGTTGTGGAGGGAAAGACCTATTCTTCCAATCCGTTGACGGTCAAGGCTATCCCTGCCGATCCATCCACAAAGCAGCAACAACAACATAGTTCCGGTCGCAGCCAGAGTTCTTCGCGAGGCTCCTCTTCTGCCATTGGAAAGGACGACATCCTGTTGGGCGTCGATTTGTCCAAGACGACCGTCTATGAGGGCGAAGCTATCTATGCCACCCTCTACCTCTATTTCCGTCATCAGCCCGTGACGAACGTGGCCGATGCTAAGTTGCCCGACATGGCAGGATTCACCTCTCACGATATTGAGATCCCTAAGAATGTTCAGGCAGAACTGGTTCAGTATAAGGGTGGTAACTATAGTGCCTATCCTATCAAGAAGTGGTTGCTCTATCCTCAACACTCGGGCGACATCACCATCAAACCTTGTTCCCTCACCGCTATCGTGCAGGTCTATAAGGGCCGACAGAGTTTCTGGGATGACCCTTTCAGCGTTTATCAGAATGTGCAGGTACCTGTCACCAGTCCCGAACGGAAGGTGACGGTCAAGACCTTACCCAAGAACAAACCCGCCTCGTTCATGAACGCTGTGGGTAACTTCAATATCAAGGGTGAAGTGACCTCCAACCAACTCAAGGCCAACGACGCTGTCATCTACCGACTCACCATCGAGGGTACCGGCAACTTGAAATATGTGCGCGACCCCAAACCCGACTTCCCTGCCGACTTCGAGGTCTATGACCCCAAGACCGACATCCATTCCTCCGAGACGCAGAACGGTATCTCGGGCAAGCGTGTCATCGAATATACCATCATCCCTCGTTTCGGTGGTTCGTTCACCATTCCACCCGTCGAGTTCAGTTTCTTCAATACCAAGACCGAGAAGTACGAGACTGTCCGCACCAACCCTATCAAGTTGGAGGTCGAGAAGGCGCCCAACGAAGGCACTCCTGCTGGCAACAGTGTCGATTTCTCTGCCACCACACAGGAGCGTATCAAGGTGTTAGGCAGCGACATACGTTATCTGCATACCCTCTCCGAGTCCTCCTTGAAGCGTGACGAAGAACCTCTCTATGGCACCCTTCTCTATTGGCTCTGGTTCATCCTCCCAGCCGTCGCTTTTGTGGTGATGCTCTATGTCCGCCGTCGTGAGTTGAAGCTCCGTGCCGACGTCGTAGGTCGTCGTACTCGCAAGGCCAACAAAGTGGCTTCCCGTCGCTTGAAGCAAGCCTCCTTGGCATTGCGCGACCATCAGGAATCGCTCTTCTACGAGTCTGTGCACAAGGCCATGCTCGGTTATGTCGCCGACAAACTCAGCATCCCGCTCAGTGAACTGAACGGTGATACCATCCGCGAGCAGTTGGAGAAGCGCAAGGTGGATGAAAGTATCATTCAGCGCTGTGCCGATGTCCTCTCTACCTGTGAGTTCGCCCGATATGCCCCTTCTACCGACGACCAGGCCATGGACAAGTTGTACGAGGAGGCATCCGACACCATCGACAACCTCGAAAAGGCCCTGTAAGTTTAACCGTTAACCCCTAACCGTTAATCGTTAACCGATAAACGTTAACCCTTAACCAATAACCTTTAAACATTAACCCCTAAACGTTAACCCTCACAACCTCATAACTTAAATATGAAGAAGTTTCTTTCT
>CACYQQ010000244.1 GCA_902776605.1 uncultured Bacteroidales bacterium
AAACAGGCTCGCCGAGAGGCACGCCTGATGGCGAAAGCCACAGTGGTACGAAAATCCCTTGGCCCGAAACGGCCGTGCGGGTTCGATTCCCGCCCGGGGCACAGGAAAGACTCTGTATATTGCTAATTATCAAGCACTTACAAAGTCTTTCTTTTTGTGTCCACCAAACTTGGTCACCTTTTGGTCACCTTTTTTCCACAAGCATTTACCCAAACAAAGAAGCCCCCATGCAAAGAGGATGCAGGTGGGGCTGGGCAACACTCCTGGCGACTATCACGTGAGAAGTGGATGGACAAATTGTTAGAATGCAACACTGATGTCCTTCATAGCGTCGAACTGGACGTGCGTTATGATGTGCGGGAAGAGAAGACCCCGGTAGATGGCCGAACGCATCCCGCTGAAGAGCCCGTTCTGAAGCACACGTAGGTAGGCCAGTTCCTTACGCCCGTCCTTGAACTCAATGACGTACCAGTCGCCACAACCCTTACCGAGTTGCTTCTCAAAATTCCCGTAACGGCGCATGACGTCACGCCAATAGTCCTCGCCCATTCCCTGGTATACCGGGTACTGTTTCCGGTACAACTTGATGTAACGCAGGTCCTCGATGGTGTGCTTGATTTGGTAGAAGATTTCTTTTAGTATCTCTTTCTTGCTCTCTTTCATAGTGCAAAGAAAACACGTATATGTGCCAATTCGCGATACATTTGAATAATCGTCTTCAATTGCTTCGTATTATTTCACTTGATTCGACAGAATCACTCTAAATCATATCAAAACCAGTCAAATAATTGATTTTATGGTGTTTGCGCAATGATAGAGAGCTTTTCTCTGATTGCGTTTCTTGCCGAAACGAATCGTTCGTTTCGTATTGGTGCGATGAAAATGACCTTTTATCGCACCGCCCTATTGGGGGACTGACTTTGGATAGGGAGCCTTGTCATCTGGCTTGGGCGATCGCTGACTGGGCACTGTATCTTTGATATAATCGAACACGGGACGCTATTTGAGAACGCTGTCCAGAATGGTCTTGGCCAAATCCCTGGCTATGCAAACGTGGGAAGTGGAGGTGACCTCTATCAGAGATATACAACAAAAAAGGCTCACAAACTCCTTGTGAGCCTTTTTAATCGGAGATAAGTGCCCATTACCAAGGGCTACTGTAAGTATATGTCCCAGACGCAGTATAGGTCTTCCCGTTGTAAGAAATGGTGAATACCGCTGTAACAGGGTAATGGATACCAACAAGAGGAACACTTATACTCCAACTAACCGAACTGCCGCTCGTCAATTCGGTGTTTAGGCTAAGCGTTCCTGTCTTATTGCCGTTCTCCCCATCAACAAGATAGACGCTATCAACTGTGACCGTTTTCCCGGTAGAATTCCCTACCACCCAATTCATTCTACTACCATAAAGAATCAAAGTGCCATTGATGCTGAATGAGCCGCCTGAGCAGCGGACGCTGATACCATCCGAGAATCTCTTGACCGTTACTGTGCAGCTATCAGAGCATTTGCCGTCTGCGGTTTTGATGGTGATCGTTGTTTCGCCCTTTGAGACAGCTGTTACCAATCCATTGGAATCGACGGTGGCTACACCGGGATTTGAACTCGACCAAGAAACTGTTCCGCTCACGTTAGTCGTATAATTGAGACTGACAGTTTCATCATCCAAGATGGTTACGGTGTTCTTATCAAGTTTGATATAATCTTTCTGCGCTTGATGTATTGTGAAAACAAGTGAGAGCCCTTCATTGCCCTTGATAGTAACCTTTCCGTCATTGGTGCAGTTCTCGACTGAGCTTGAGGTATTGAGAGTACCGACGATACCGCCGACACGGCTAACCTGGAGATGAGAAGATGTAATATCTCCGGTATTGGTGCAGCCAGTCATGGACGAACCCGTATAGAGGGCGCCGACAACACCGGCGATCATGATGTAATTGCCAGAAGTTCCGGAAGCAAGCTGCTCGTCATATGAAACATTTGCCTTGTTGTGGCAGTTCTTGACCTTTGCTCCAAGATTTGCGCGCCCTACGACGCCTGCAAACATGGAAGCTTTGGCATTGACATACTTGATCGAAATGGGAGCATAATTGGTGCAGTTTTCAACAACAGCGTCCGCATGGTTGACATAGGCAACGACTCCGGCGAGATAAGATTCAGCAGAGATGGTGCCCTCAACATTGGCGTCAATCGTAGCGTAATTATCGCAACCTGAGATTGTTCCGGCAGCTTCCATAACTCCGACTATTCCACTGAATCCAGCAAGCTTCGAGTTGCCAAGAGGTGTCCTGACTGTTGCGAACTGTTTGACGCCGGAAACGGTGCCAGAGTTGACGGCGCAAAGGCCTCCGACATGTCTTGGAGCCTTCACGGATGCATCGTAACCAACTTCGCTGACTCCGTCATAAGCGGCTCCATCTTTCGACCCGAGAATAAGGTTCTTGATTGTTCCCTTGTTTTCGATGAATAGGCCTGAATTCACAGCCTTGGAAGCAACTTTGAAGTTATAGATCTTGTGGCCGTTGCCTTCCAGAACGCCTGCGAAAGAGGCTGCAGGTTCGATTATAGCACCTCTCATGTCGATATCGGCGACGAGATTGAAGACGTCCGCTTCCGTTGCATTGATGGCATTTGCAAGGAATGAAGTGAATTTCTCAGGACTATTGATGTCGGAATCGACCTCGACAACTCCGCCTTGCTTAATTGCAAGATCGGCCTTGGAAAGACCGTCGGCAGAAGCGAGAGTCACGATACCGGACCTGTCGGCACTGTTCTCGTTGATA
>CACYQQ010000245.1 GCA_902776605.1 uncultured Bacteroidales bacterium
CCAGAAGGCATACAACACTGCATTGGAGGCTATCAACGACACCAAGACTGCCAATGGCTTGGAGGAGTTCTACTACCTCGTCAACCAGGCTCAGAACGACCGCGGCAAGGAATGGCTCCTTTGGGCTGATCACACTCAGGAAAGCGAGCAGTACAATGGCGGTTCACTCTCTTACGGTGGCGGTGGTGCGCCTGACAACTTTGCTGGTTGGATGGTTACTTGGAACTACTGCGCTTGGTTGGGCGGCAATGACAGCAACAACGCATGGATCGTTCCTGTTCAGCGTGAGGCAAGCCAGCCACTCGGTCGTCCATGGACTCGTATGGCTGCCAGTGTAGAAGGTCTTTCTAAGTTCACTGACACCGACCTCGACTCTCGTTGGGATGGTACCTTCACGGCTCAGTATCACGTCAACTTCCAGAAGGCTAACAAGAGCTTCCAGTATGTTACTGGTGCCAATGGCAGCCAGGTTAAGGCAAACGAGACTTACCTCACCTTCCTTCCTGCTGACGCTGACGTTACCGGCATGACCTATGACGAGAACAACAACGCAGGTGTTCAGGCTTCTCAGATGCCAGGCAACAACTCTTGGGTTGTCTCAGTCAACGACGTAAGCCGTTCACGTTACCCAGGTCTCTGGAAGCTCGGTCCATACCGTACCGACTATGACTTCGAGAACGCATACGGTTCACCAAATGCAGGTTCTACCCGTCCATTCGTTATTGCGAAGTTCTCTGAGTTGTACCTCATTGCTGCCGAGGCTGCTGTAATGGGTGCTTCTGGTGCCAAGAGTGCCAAGGAACTTGTCGATGTTCTTCGTGCTCGTGCTGGTCGCTGGAGCTGGTCTGTCAACGACAACGCTACCAAGGTGGAAGATCACAGTGCCGAACTTACGAAAAAGACTCCTGAGGTAATCACCATCGACTACATCCTTGACGAGCGTCTTCGTGAGTTCTGGGGTGAGGGCTACCGCTGGTTCGACCTCGTTCGTACCCAGAAGTGGGAAGAGCGTGCTGGCAAGTACACTATCTGTGATGAGTTCTCTCTCAACAAGAAGACGGTTACCCGTACCATCCAGAAGTTCCACTACCTGCGTCCAATTCCACAGGGTCAGCTGGATGCTATGGAGGCTACTGTTGCTGAGAAGAAGGCTTATCAGAATCCTGGTTACAATTAATTAATTGAAACTAAGCTGTTTCAAACTGCACAAAAACAGAAATTTTTATATAGGCGGCATGCTTTCGTCGAGAAAGCGTGCCGCCGCTTATTTTAAATACTTGCGCCCGTCTGTTGCCCATACGCCCATCCTACCTCGCGCTCTTGATACGGTTAAATTTTGGTCAATAATCAGTCTTTATTCGGTGATTATTTTCGTTCGATTCAATCGTACGCCAATCGATACCCAATCGTTACCCGATAGTTACCCGACTATTACCGCGAAGGAGGGTCAGAGGTGGGACGAAAGAGGGGCATTCTACCCGAACAGCATCTTCTCCAATTGCGAGAGGGCATCATTGATATCTTCCGCAAATCGGACATGGTCCAAGAGATAGTGAGGACGGCCGGCAGCCAACGTGTCATAGAGCTCCTGGGGCATGGTATCGACAAAAGAGGATATGGCCATCTCGATGTCATCCTTCTGCCAGTCCATAGTGGAATAGCGATAGACACGCTCCTTCTGATGAAAGAAGCAATAGGCAGTCTCGATACTTTCTTTGGAAAACATAATTTTACGAAAGGACATTAAGGGAAGTGACAGGGAAGTAACAGAGAAGTGACAGAGAAGTGACAGAGAAGTGACAGAGTAGTGACAGGGTAGTGACAGGGTCCTCGCAGCGAACAGAACGATTGATAATCGTTCAGCGAGAAGACGAGGCTACAGCCGAGGGGCAAGGTGACAGGGACGATTGCAATTGCCTTCAAACGCTTGATTTCAGCATCCAAAAACAAGGTCAATGAACAGAGTCTATTGTCTCCTCTCCGCAACGCAAAGATAGTGAATTTTGGTGAAAAATGCAAATAACGGCAAGAAACAAGTCGTATTTTCATAAATAATGCAATGCATTGTATGACTTTTGAAAGATAATGATTATCTTTGCGCCACCAAATCAACCAATGGGCCTTCGTGCTTACTAAAAGCAACAAACACTAACCGACTATGAAAATATCTCTCATTACAAGTATGCTCTTGCTTGCCCCAGTAGGCATGGCGCAGACGTACGACACACTTCAGTATTGGCCGCTCACTACCTACAGTGAGGTGACCCTCAGCAACTTAGCTTCCGACGCATCGCATTGGACGATGAACAGCAAGGGCGGACGTTATCAGAACGCCGTTGCCACCGACGGCAATCTGCTACAGGCGCAAGGCACCGTCATTGCCGAGACCGATGGCATCTACTTCGAATCGGGCATTGCAGCTGGTCAACTCCTGCTCTGCTTCAACCGAGGCACGTCGGGCAACGGCGTGCAGACGCAAGCGGCCAAATCCGTCACACTGAAAGGATTACGGGCAGGACAATATGTCTCGTTCGAACTGCGCTCATCCAGTTCGTCGAACAATGGTATTGCCGCCATCAACAATCTGACAGGCGGTCGTCTCGAAGGCGCTTCGACCATCACGCAGCAGTTCGTGCGCAACACCATCCTCGCCAACGAGATGGATGACATCACGATAAAGCGCAAGACGCGCGAGATTTTCGTTGCCACCGAACTCGAGAAACTGTATTCCAAGGACGAAATCCTAAACATGTACCTGAACACCATCAACTACGGCG
>CACYQQ010000246.1 GCA_902776605.1 uncultured Bacteroidales bacterium
GGCCTTGATGCAGCAGATGCAGGATTTGGTGGCCGAAGACCGCAAGAAGATTCAGGAACTTAAATCCACCGTTGAGACGCTCGACGTCAATAAACGCGAAAAAGTATGGGCCGAGATCGATGACCTCAAGAAGAAGGTTTTGGACACCTTCGATGCCCAACTCACCGAGATGTTGCCCGAGGTCTTTGCCATCGTCAAGCAAACTGCCTACCGTTTTGCCAACAACGAGACCATCGAGGTGACCGCTACCCAGTTGGATCGCGACCTGGCTGCTACCAAGGACTTCGTCACCATTGAGGGCGACAAGGCTTATTATAAGACTACTTGGTTGGCTGGTGGCAATCCTGTCCATTGGGATATGGTTCACTACGATGTTCAGCTCTTCGGTGGCGTCGTTCTCCACCAGGGCAAGATTGCCGAGATGGCCACGGGTGAAGGTAAGACCCTCGTAGCTACCCTCCCTGTCTTCCTCAACGCCATGACGCACAACGGCGTTCACGTCGTTACCGTCAACGATTACTTGGCCAAACGTGACTGCGAGTGGATGGGTCCTCTCTACCAGTTCCATGGCTTGACCGTCGATTGCATCGACCGTTATGAACCGAACAGCGACGCCCGTCGTCAGGCTTACAACTGCGATATCACTTTCGGTACAAACAACGAGTTCGGCTTCGACTATCTGCGCGACAACATGGCCATCCATCCCGAGGACTTGGTGCAGCGCGAACATAACTTTGCCATCGTCGATGAGGTGGACTCTGTCTTGATTGACGATGCCCGTACTCCTTTGATTATCTCTGGTCCTACCCCTCGCACCTCCGAGTATAGCGACGAGGAACTCTATCAGGAGTATCGTCCTCGTGTCGAGAAGTTGGTCAGTGCCCAGAAGTTGCTGGTCAACCAGTTGCTCAACGAAGCCAAGAAGAAGGTGCTGAACGAGGACAAGAAGGTCCGCGACGAAGGTGCCGTACAGTTGTACCGCGCCTACCGTGCTTGGCCCAAGAACAACGCCCTCATCAAGTTCCTCTCCGAGACGGGTGTCAAGCAGGAGTTGCTCCGCGCCGAAGCTTCGTTCCTCGAGAACAACATGCAGCGTATGCCTGAGGCCCTCGAACCTCTCTACTTCGCTATCGAAGAGAAGAACAAGTCGGTCGATCTCACCGACAAGGGTATCGAGATGCTGACGGGCGAAGGCGAAGACCCGAAGTTCTTCGTCCTGCCCGATGTTGGCTCCGAGATTGCCGAAATCGAACAGAACAAGGAACTCTCCGATGAGGAGAAGAGCGCCAAGAAGGACGAGATCCTCGACCAATATACCGTCAAGGGCGAACGTGTCCATGCCGTCAACCAGTTGCTGAAGGCTTACACCATGTTCGAGAAGGACGTCGATTACATCGTCAGCGAAGATGGCAAGGTCAAGATTGTCGATGAACAGACGGGCCGTATCATGGAGGGTCGCCGTTGGAGCGATGGTTTGCATCAGGCCGTCGAAGCCAAGGAGCACGTCAAGATCGAGCAAACCACGCAGACGTTTGCCACCATCACGCTCCAGAACTATTTCCGTATGTACCACAAGCTTTCGGGCATGACGGGTACTGCCGAAACCGAGGCAGGTGAGTTCTGGGACATCTACAAGCTGGATGTCGTCAGCATCCCAACCAACCGTCCTATTGCCCGTAAGGATATGGACGACCGTATCTATAAGTCAAAGCGTGCCAAGTACAAGGCTGTCATTGCCCAGACGAAGGAATACATCGCTCAGGGTCGTCCAGTATTGATTGGTACTACCTCGGTCGAAATCTCCGAGTTGCTCGACAAGGCTTTCCGTCAGAATGGTATCATCCCGAACGTCTTGAATGCTAAGTTGCACCAGCGTGAGGCCGAAATCGTTGCCAAGGCGGGTATGGCAAGCACCGTCACCATCGCCACCAACATGGCTGGTCGTGGTACCGATATCAAGCTCTCGCCCGAAATCAAGGCCGCCGGTGGTTTGGCCATCATCGGCACCGAACGTCACGAGAGCCGTCGTGTGGATCGTCAGTTGCGTGGTCGTGCCGGCCGTCAGGGTGACCCAGGTTCTTCGGTCTTCTTTGTCTCTTTGGAGGACAACCTGATGCGTATCTTCGGTACCGACCGTATCGCAAAACTGATGGACAAACCTATGTTTGCCATGACCGACGAGGATGTCATCGAGTCTTCTTTCCTCTCCAGCAGCATCGAAAAGGCGCAGAAGAAAGTCGAGGAGAACAACTACGGCATCCGTAAGCGCCTGTTGGAATACGATGATGTGTTGAACAAGCAGCGCGAAGTCATCTACACCCGCCGTCGTCACGCTTTGATGGGCGAACGTATCGGTGTCGATTTCATGAACATGGTGTACGACGTGGCTGCCGATCTGGCCAAGCAGTTCAATGCGGACAACGACTTGAACAGCTTCCAGTTGGAGGTCTTCCGCAACTTCGGCATCAACGTCAATTTGGACGAGAACTCTGCCAAGGGCTTGTCTGTCGAGGCTTTGGCCGACAAGGTGTTCGATACCGCCATGCAGAACTTCGACAAGCGAGGCAAAGACCTGGAAGATAAGATTGGCCCACAACTCGTCCAGATTTACGAGCGTTTCAAGGAGGGTGGACAGATCAAGAACGTCATTGTTCCATTCTCCGATGGCAAGCGCATCTACCAGATTCCTGTCAACTTGCAGGAGGCTTCCGAGACGAACGGTCATAACATCATCAAGACCTTCATGAAGGTCATTATCTTGGAAGGAGAACCTCCGCGACTTGGACGACCTCAAGCAGTCGGTTCAGAATGCCCACTACGAGCAGAAAGACCCGCTCCTCATCTACAAGGTCGAGAGCTACGGCATCTTCGAGCGCATGGTTGCCAAGATGAACTCCAAGGTGGTTCGCATCCTGATGCGTAGCCAGCTGCACATCCCATCTACGGCTCCAGAGCAACCTCAGGAGCAGCCGGACGAGAATCAGTTCAAGGCCGCCGCACCCGAGCGCAAGCAGGATTTCAGCCGCATGCAGGCAAGCCACGCACAGGCGGCTTCGGCTTTGGCCGACCGTCCTCAGGCATCTGGCGCACCAGCCAACGCTCCTGCCCCACAACCGCGTCGTCCTATCGTTGCTCAACCTCACATCGGTCGCAACGATCCTTGTCCATGCGGTAGTGGCTTGAAGTACAAGAACTGCCACGGCAAGGGAATCTAAAGGAACGTACGCAAGTGCTAAAAAGGAGTTAACTTCGTGTAGTTAACGGGAGATAACAGTAGTTAACAGACGAATGCTGAAGTTGCTCAATGCTTTTTTGACCCTCAGTAGTATCGTCCGCTAACTCCCCAAGCGAAGCGGTAACTCCCGCTAACTCCCATTAACTACTTGAGTTTGAGTTAGCTGATTCTATCGTCCGCTAACTCCCCAAGCGAAGCGATAACTCCCGCTAACTCCCATTAACTACTTGAGTTTGAGTTAGCTGATTCTATCGTCCGTTAACTCCCCAAGCGAAGCGGTAACTCCCATTAACTCCTATTAACTCCAATATAAATATCTATATGCAGACAACCATTTGCATCAATCATCTACAACTATATGCTTTCCACGGGGTGCTCGAACAAGAGCATTCCGTGGGAAACCATTATAACATAGATTGCAAGATCACGGTGGATGTCTCGCGTGCCATGCAAACCGACGAGGTGGCCGACACCATCAACTACGCTGAAGCGGTCGAGTTAATTTCGGACATCATGAAGCGCCCAGCCCATCTTCTGGAGTTTGTCGCCGGACGCATCATTGACGCTTTGCAGGAACGATGGCCCAATATCCAGCACATCGACCTCTGCATCAACAAGGAGAATCCTCCCATTGCCCATGCCGATGTCGAGAGTTGCGGCATTCGGGTAACTACCTGACTCAACGCTCGCACATGCAAAGGGAGTTAACTTCGTGTAGTTAACCGGAGTTAGCAGGAGTTAACAGACGAATGTTTTAGCTATCGACACTCTTTCCTTTCGCAAGGGAAACGTCATTTGTAATCAGTAATTTGTAATTGATTCAATCGTCCGTTAACTCCCCAAGCGAAGCGATAACTCCCGATAACTCCCATTAACTCCTATCATTATAAGTAACCTATCTCCTTAAATCTCATGATATGAATAAAGTGTTGTTGCTTTCCGCATTTTTTGCTTCTTCCCTGACATTATCTGCCAACGTGACGATTCAAACTGTCGATGGATGGTTTGAAGGAGGTTATGTCACTTGGTTGCCCGTGGAAGAGGCCATCGACTACCATGTCTATTACAAGTCGGTCGATGCTTCCGAGTTCATTGCCCTCGATGCCCCTTTAGTGCGCGACTACGCCTCCTATTGCCGTGCCGACGTTACGGGGTTGCCCGAAGGACAATACCAGTTCAAGATTGTACCCGTAGATGACGAAGGCGAAATGACGGCTCTTTCCACCGAGACGGAGCCCTTCCAAGCCGCATCCTACGACCGAAGTGGATTTGCCCATTTCAAGACAGCCTCTTCGTCGTTCAATCCCAGCAGCGGTGTGGGTGCCTATCAGAACAACGGTGTTCTCAAACCCGGTGCCAAGGTGCTCTATGTCCATGCCGGCAATGCCAGCAGCATCAAGGCAAGCGTCATCACCGACAGCAAGGGTTCGACCACCGAAGCTACTGGTTTGCAAAGCATCATCGACCTCTATCAGAAGGGCTATGACAAGACGCCCCTGGACATCCGCATCATCGGCACCCTCCGCGCCGAAGACATGGATCACTTCTCCTCGTCCGAAGAGGGGTTGCAAATCAAGGGGCGCAATGCCTACTCCGAGATGAACATCACCATCGAGGGCATTGGCAACGACGCCACCATCCACGGGTTCGGCTTCCTCATCCGCAATGCCTGTTCCATCGAATTACGCAACTTTGCCATCATGTGGTGCATGGACGATGCCGTCTCCATGGACACCGACAATTCGAACCTCTGGGTTCACAACCTCGACCTCTTCTATGGCAAACCCGGGTCGGACAGCGACCAGAAGAAAGGCGACGGCACCCTGGACATCAAGGGCGACTCCAAGTATTCGACCATCTCCTACAACCACCTTTGGGATAGTGGAAAATCTTCCCTCTGCGGCATGACGTCCGAGTCAGGCCCCAATTTCCTCACCTATCACCACAATTGGTTCGACCACACCGACAGCCGACATCCGCGCATCCGCACGATGAGCGTCCAGGTCTATAACAACTACTTCGATGGCAACTGCAAGTACGGTGTGGGTGCCACCACGGGTTCCGATGTCTTTGTGGAGAA
>CACYQQ010000247.1 GCA_902776605.1 uncultured Bacteroidales bacterium
TGAAAGACAACGTGATTGATTGCGATGGTCAAGCTATGATTATCCATTGGTTTGACGATGAAACGATTTCTATTACTCGCCTTGGCGATGATGGTCGTCCCTTTGTCACCATTTGGGACCGTTGCGGATTGCCCCAGAATGTTCAGCAGGTATTCGGCACCGACGTACCACCGATGACCAAGGATGTGTCGCGATTCATGGTGCAGGACTTTGTCGCGCAATATGGTCAGCAGCCGGACTCTATACAAAAGGCTTTCGAGACATTCGACTTTGCCGTCGATGCCAACGAGCGGAACAATGCCATCTTCCCCGTCTTGATGCGCAACGGTTTTGCCGATGAATACAAGGCGATGAAAGATTCGTTGTTCGCGCGTCTGATGCGTGCCGAAATATCGGTGGATGAAGCGGTTGGCCGTTACGTCTATTGGTTCTACAAGGACTTCGACCGACATACCAATTGTAATGCTGCCTCCTTCCGAAAGTTGCAATCGGAAACCTTGGTCGATTATAGCAAGCATATTGCCAAATATGCCCCCGAACCTGTGGGTTGCAAGGTGAATGACGATACTTATCTGCTCCGTCTGCCCTCCTGTATGGGTGAGGTGCCTACTTGGGATTGGTTGACAGCCAAGGCGGAGGAGTTTAAGCAATCGGGTTGTAAATACTTGATTCTCGACTTGCGTGGCAATGGTGGCGGCAGTGACCAATATAGTCTGCTGTTTACCTCTTTTATGGGTTTGAGTGGCTTTAGTCGAGACGATTATAATTTTTTCCGCAACAGTTTCGAAAACAGAAGGATTTTGAAGATGTGGTGCGAGAACTGGAATAATGCGAAGAACGATTCTGTCTATGCCGATGCCCTTCGGAACGAAGAGGGGAGTCTCATCACTTGGCGATATTGGCAAAAAGGAATGCAAAAGTACGAACCTTTGGTGCGCAAGGCTGCCATCATCGTCGATAACATGAGTGCCAGTGCTGCCGAATCGCCAGTCCATTTCGTGCGTATTCATAATGGCAGTCGTGCCAAGGTCTATGGTAAGGAGCGGACGATGGGTTGCGACAAGACGGGCAATTGTCATAACATCCGTTTGCCCTATAGCAATATTACATTGACTTACCCAATGACCGTTTACGGTACTTTCGAGGAGGCGTGCAAGGAGCGCAATCCGGGTCATAAACCTGATGTCATCATCCCGTTGCCCTATCCGGAGCAATTGACCGACAACATCGACTCGTGGGTGTTGTGGGTAGCGAAGAAGATGTAGACCCACCCACCAATCCCCATCCCCTCGCTAAAGCTCGTCTTCTCGCTGAAAGATTATCAATCTTTCTTTTCGCTGCGAGGACCCGTTAATAGGGAGGGGGAGTAGATACAAAAGAGGGACAAAATGGAGTCATGGGTGATTGGCGCTGAGACTTTAATGATATAGTATTGTTTAACAAATGTTTTTATCCCATCTTTAGATAGCTCTAACAAACTACTCCCTTCCCCTATATAACGGGGAAGGGCCGGGGTTAGGGTCTGTTTTTCTCAAATGTTCTTACGTTTTCCACCACATGCCACATTCATCACTCAGCTCATAGCTGAAGATATGGAGCAGAACTTTGCCGACTCGGTAGAGGCAAGGTTGGCGTTCATGCGTCAACGTGGTGTGACCGACCCTTATGAATTGGCGCAGATAGAGCAAGACTATATCACGGAGCGTCAACCCAAGGCGCAAGCGTTGTTGGACAAGTACCTGGAGACCGTGCCGCAGTGGTTGGAGCAACATCAATGCAGCGATGACGAGTTTGCCCAGGCGTGGGCGTTGATGGGTGGCGTGTGGAATATCGTTGAATTTGAACGTATCCGGCATATTGTCCGTCTGCAATATCAGTATCCGCAGGTGCTCCAGGTAGCTAAGGTGTTGGGGCGCGTAGCCGATGACGAAGGTCCTGCCCGAGTGGCTTTAGGCACGGGTCGTCAACAACGGGTGGAACATAGCACGCCCAGCGACATCGAGGGTGTTGGTGTGGGCAACGACCTCTCGGCTCTCTTGCCTCTCGAACTGGCGCAAATGGCTGATGCCGAGTTGGATAGCCTCTTTGCCTATAAGTTCGCTACCCGCCGATTGCAGACCTTCAGTTATAAGAGTCAGATCATGCACCCGTCGCATAAGTTGCGGTTGCATCGAGCCCGACAGAAGGGACCCATGGTGGTTTGCCTTGACACGTCGGCCTCCATGCAAGGGGTGCCATCGGAGATAGCGCATAGCTTGGTAGTTAAGCTCTTGCAGTTGGCGCTCAAGCAAAACCGAGACCTTTTGCTGATACCTTTTGCCGTTCAGGCGCGGCCTTTCGATGTCCGTCGGAATCGCTCTCGGTTGCTCGACTTCTTCCGCCAACCGGCAGGGGGTGACACCGATGCCACGGCGATGCTCCAGTTGACTATCCATACCCTCTGTTCCAAACCCGAATATGGGTGCGCGGATGTGCTGTTGGTGAGCGATTTCCAAATACCGATGCCGTCGGACGACCTGATGCGCCAACTCTACCTGATGCGCGACAACGGCACGATGTTCTTCGGCCTCCAGATTGGCGAGACATTGCCCAACCCACTTTTCCAACTCTTCGACCGCATCTGGCACTTGCCCTACGAGACAAGGTCGGCGCCATGGTTTATACATAAGTGAAAGGTCGTGGGACAGCTTTCATTTAATTGACAATTGATAATTGACAATTGAAAGAATCGAGGACGCGAGTATTTCTCTAAT
>CACYQQ010000248.1 GCA_902776605.1 uncultured Bacteroidales bacterium
GTTTCATCGATGACATCATTTCGCCAGCCGACACCCGATCGGCCATCATCAAGGGCTTGGAGTGCTGTCGCAACAAGAATCAGAGTAATCCTCCTAAGAAGCATGGCAACATGCCGGTATAAATACACTTAAATTATGAGAAGAACATTCCTCTTCGCGTTGACTCTCTTGGTGGGAGCAACAATGGGCGTTTATGCAAAGAAACAGCCCGCTAAGGTTGTCGAACCAAAACAACCAAAGTACGTCTTTTATTTCATTACCGATGGTACTGGTGTAAACACATTGCAGTTGGCAGAATATTACATGGGTCAATGCAAGGGTATCATGGGACGTGTCCCTCTGTTCATGAATGCCAACTACCCCGTAGTGGGTGTGAGTGCCACTTGGTGTACGTCGAGCGATGTGACCGATAGTGCCGCTTCTGGTACTGCCTTGGCATCGGGAACCAAAACTTATAGTGGAGCCATTGGCGTGGCCACCGACTCGGTTACTCCGATTTATAGTGTTGCCAAGCGTGCTCATGATATCGGATATGTGGTCGGTATCGGTACGACGGCATCGGTGAATCATGCTACCCCAGGTGCTCAGTTCGCCCACAATAAATCTCGCCAGAACTACTACGATATCGGTTTGCAAGTGCCAGAGGCAGGATTTGAGTTCTATGCAGGTTCGCGTTTCCAGTTGGAGCGTGCCAAGAATACTCCTGAGAACCGCAAGGCACTTGAAGACAACTGTCGCAAGGCGGGATATGTCGTCACCAAGGGGTTGGCCGAATATGAAGCCAAGGGCAAGAATGCCGACAAGGTAGTCATGCTTCAGGATGCGGATATCAATTCGGACGATATGCCTTATTGGTTGGATCGTAAACCAGGTCAGGTGACCATCGTTGACCAGTTGCGCGCCGAGATCGATTTCCTCTATCGCAAGAGTCAGGAGAAGGGCTGCAAAGGCTTCTACCTGATGAATGAGATTGGCGGTATTGTCGATCATGCTTGTCATGCCAACGATGGTGCTGCTGCTGCTCATGAGGTGCTGGCAGTAGATAGTTGTATGCACATAGCTTTCGAGTTCTACAAGGAGCATCCAGATGAGACCCTTATCATCCTTACCGCAGACCATGAGACAGGAGGTTTGACCCTTGGACGTCAGTCGGGCGGGTACAAGATTCAGACCGACGTGCTTCAATATCAGAAGTGCTCTATCTCGGAGGCAAATGCGCACATGGCGGCATTGGCCAAGGAGAAAGGCGGTATTGAGAAGTTGACCTGGGAAGAGGTGAAAAACCAGTTGAAGGCAGACTTCGGCTACTGGGATAAGGTGAAATTGACCGAAGAGGAAGAAAAGCGTTTGCATGACCTTTTTGACAAGACGGTTTCTGGAGATGCGGCCGATGTGCGCACCCTCTATATGTCGAGCCGCGCCTTTATGTCGGAGGCATTGAAGATTATGCAGGAGAAGGCTTGCATTGCTTGGACAACGGGTGGACACACCGCCGGTTTGGTGCCTGTAATCGTTTGCGGCGTAGGTCAGGAAATGTTTACGGCTCATAACGACAATGCTCAGATTGCCCGTAATATTGCCAAGATTCTGAATCTGGAAAAGTGATTGAGGTCCTCCTGCATTGCATGTAAACAGGATAGAAACGAGGTAATTCCTTGCATTTTGTTCCACTCACTTCGACAAGAGGGAATAGCAAAACAGCAAGATTATACATCTAAAATAGGAAAAAGTCCGTGGAAATTTGGTTATTTCACGGACTTTTTGTATCTTTGCGCCCACGATTTGTGAAAAATTAATTTTTAACATATAATTTATCAATACAAATGAACATTTCAAAGCAAGTTGTTGACGATGTAAACATCGTACTCAGCCTGGAGATTGAGAAGGCCGATTATGCAGAGGCCGTTGAGAAGGAACTTAAGGAGGCACGCAAGCGTGTGCAGATGCCAGGTTTCCGTAAGGGCATGGTTCCTGCCGGTATGGTGAAGAGAATGTATGGTCAGCAGATTACCGTTGATGAAGTAAACAAGGTAATCAACAAGGCCATGTACGATTATATTTCCGAGAACAAGCTCAATGTATTGGGCGAGCCAATGGTAAATGGCGAGCAGGAGCCAGTTGACTTCGAGACCGCTGAGAAGTTTACCGTTAAGTTCGACATCGCTCTTGCTCCAGAGTTCGACCTCAAGTTGGACAAGACCGTCAAGGTTCCTTACTACACCATCAAGGTAGAGGATAAGATGGTTGAGGATAACGTCAACGCATTGCGTAACCAGTTCGGTACTACCGTTCAGACAGAGGAGGTTGCTGCTGATGATGTTATCAAGGGCAACATTGCAGAGCTTGACGAGAAGGGTAACATCAAGGAGGGTGGCATCGAGGCTACCAACGCTACTATCTATCCTCGCTACATGCAGAACGAGGACGAGAAGAAGAAGTTTGAGGGCGCAAAGAAACTCGCTTCTGTAGATTTCAATCCAGCTGCTGCATACAACAACAATGCTGCTGAGGTTGCCAGCTTGCTCCAGAAGAAGCAGGATGAGGTTGCCGACGTTAAGTCTAACTTCCGCTTCACCATTTCGGAGATTAACCACCGTCAGTTGGCCGAAATGAACGAGGAGTTCTTCAAGTCGGCTTATGGCGAGGAGTGCACCACCGAGGAGGCATTCAAGGCTAAGGTTACAGAGGGCATTGCTGCTCAGCTTGCCATGAACAGCGACTATAAGTTCAATAT
>CACYQQ010000249.1 GCA_902776605.1 uncultured Bacteroidales bacterium
CTTGTGTTAAATCTATAAAAAGACTATCTTTGCATTGCAAAAAAAAGAATATAGTTATCGAAAAGAGTTTAAAATTCCAATGAACTGTACTAATGTTTAACTTGAACCAATAACAAATGGACACCAGGTATCGAATAATTAATTATGAGGTGATGAAAGACACACAGAATTGTTATGAAACGGCGCTTTTAGAAATCCCGTTGAAATCGTTGCCAAAGTATTTGTGGAACTTGTAAGAAACTATGATTTTGAAATAGTTGAATTTGCCTTGGCTACAATAAATGATGTCAGGACTTCAGCATTTGCAAGAGCTCTTCAATAGAACTCTTGCCCATACTTGAAAGAAATGGCTGCCCTCCAAAGGCATGGAAAAGGGAGATGGTTTGGTGCCGGCATTGGCTCTGGCCGGCAACCAAAACATCTCCCCTATCATTGTAACTGGATACCTAAAATTTCATTGAGGGCATTCAACATTCTTCAGTTTACATACATCACACATTGAAATAGTCGAAACCTACGATAGTGTCCACGAAACGGTGCACGTAGTCGGCTGCTGTGGTAGGCCATTGGAAACCAACTCGATAGAGAACTTGCGTGGTGTAGTCGTTGGTCGATTCAACATAGCGCATCTTGTGTGTTCCACCCATGTTGTAGGCCATCAGCGGGCGCAACAAGGTGACCAAATCGGGATTCTCCATCATCTTCTCCAGAGCTTGCTGGAACTCTTCCGACTCCACACGCTTGAGCGTGATGCCAGCTTCGGCAAAGCCCGTAAGAATGTCGCTGAGGAATTGGCGATGCGTGTTACAAGGATGGAATACGGTGCACTCTTTTGGCGTCTGTGCGAGTTGCAAGATAGCACTTGCCACCTCGTCGATGGGCGAGAACTCGAAACGTTGGTCGAGAGCCTCATAGGGAACCATACCGATAACTACATAAGCGCGCAGTTTAGCCAAGAAGTTGTTGGTGTTGAAGTTGATTTGGAACTCCCCATCCTTCTGGCGTGCCGACAGGTTGCCCACACGCATGATCTTGGCATTCAGGCCATGATGAGCGATCGCTTCGAGTACCAATTCCTCGGCCTTGAACTTTGAATAGATATACTTGTTGGCATCGACTTTCTGTCCGATGTAGAAGCTCTGTTCTGTCAACTTGACCTCAGGACCAGGAACATTGTCGATACTGATGCCGGAAATGCTGTTGGTCGAGATGTGAACCAGACGCGAACCAGTGCGCAAGCAGAAGGTAATCAGATGACGTACGGATTCTATGTTCACCATCTCGATGTCATTGCCTGCAGAGAAGTGCTTCACGTTGGCCACACAGTTGATGACAGTTACAGCCTCATTCAAGTTGTCGTAGGCATGGGCTTCGGTGACTTCTGCAGCGAATGCCGTGACACGCTCGTCGAAATGACCGAAGGCTTCCGTACGACCGAAGTAATAGAAATACAGCGTCTTGATGCGGCTCCGAGCCTCGTCGTTGCCCTTAGCACGGACAGGACAGAGAATCTTACCATGGAAATTGGTCAAAAGCTCGTTGAGAATGTGTATGCCAAGATAGCCAGTGGCTCCAGTCAGCAGGACATCGCCGATAGTCTGGCGCTTGCCTTTCCGGAAGGCAGCAATGGTGTTGCTGGCAAGAAGGGCGTTTAGAGGCGCATATTGAGCGGCTTCAAGAGTATCGATAATAGGAGCTGCAGCTTCAGGACTTGCAGTAGGTGTCTCGTCTTTGCTGCCGTTGACAAATGCTGCAAGAGCCCTCGGTGTCTTCAGATTGAAAATGTCATTGAAGACAATCTGCGCACCATGTTTGCTGGCCTCGACAATCACCTTGATAGCATTGATACTGGTACCGCCAATCTCAAAGAAATTATCTGTAGCACCCACCTCTTTAATCTTAAGGATATCGGAGAAGATATTGCAGAAAAGTTCTTCCATCTCACCCTTCGGTGCCTCGTATTCAGTGGCACGCTTCATCTCAGGAGCGGGCAATGCCTTACGGTTGATCTTGCCATTAGGCGTCATCGGCATGGCCTCCATCTGCATATAGGCATCGGGCACCATATAGTCGGCCAACGACGATGCTGCAAGTGTTGCACGAATATCCTCGTCGCTAAGCGTAGCACTCGCCTCCAAGGTGTAGTAAAGCACCAGATGCTCGTTGCCCATGACCTTGCGCACTTCGGCAGCAGCCTGACGGACACCTTCGATATTCAGGGCCTTGCTCTCAATCTCGCCGAGTTCGATACGGAAGCCGCGAAGCTTCACCTGGGTGTCGATACGCCCCATGTATTCTATCTGACCATCCTCGTTCCAGCGGCATAGGTCACCCGTGTGGTACATCCGAACAGGACGGCCCCAACGATCTTCCTTGACAAACGGACAATCGACAAACGACTTGGCCGTGCGCTCGGGCAACCGCCAGTAGCCGCGACCCACCTGTATGCCAGCAAAGCACAGCTCGCCGGCTACGCCCTGGGGCACCAGATTGCCCGCCGTGTCGACGATGAAGTTCCAGTTATTGGCCACGCTCTCGCCGATGGGGATGTTCTCGATGCGTTGACCCGGTGGAATGCTGTAGTAAGACGTGTCGTCGGTACACTCGGTCGGGCCATAGACATTGATGATCTCGATGTGGTCGCTATAGACGCCATCCATCTTCTCACCGCCACCCGTGGTGAAGCGGATGGGCAGGTCGTCGAAGGTGTTCAACAGCAGGC
>CACYQQ010000250.1 GCA_902776605.1 uncultured Bacteroidales bacterium
ATATTTCTCGATAGCGCCGAATGGGTCAACGGCATTGCCCAGACGCTTTGACATCTTCTGACCATCCTTGGCCAATACCAGACCGTTCGAGACAACAGCCTTGTAAGCCACGCTGTCGAAGATCATAGTACCCAGTGCATGCAGGGTGAAGAACCATCCACGGGTCTGATCAACGCCCTCGGCGATGAAGTCGGCAGGATAGATGGTGCGGTTGTCGAACGCCTCTTTGTTCTCGAATGGATAGTGAATCTGTGCGTAAGGCATGGCACCGCTGTCGAACCAAACATCAATCAGGTCGAGCTCGCGCTTCATTGGTTTGCCCGATGGAGAGACCAAGATGATGTCATCCACGTATGGACGGTGTAGGTCGATCTTGTCGTAGTTGGCCTTGTCCATCAAACCTGGCACGAAGCCCTTCTCCTTGTAGGGGTTGCTCTTCATGAAACCAGCAGCCACGGCCTTCTCAATTTCGTTATAGAGTTCCTCGACACTGCCGATGCACATCTCCTCGCGGGTGTCGCGGTTGCGCCAAATTGGCAATGGAGTACCCCAGTAACGTGAACGGGAGAGGTTCCAGTCGTTCAGGTTCTCGAGCCACATACCGAAGCGGCCGGTACCCGTTGACTTGGGCTTCCAGTTGATGGTCTTATTGAGTTCAATCATACGCTCGCGACAAGCGGTAGAGCGGATGAACCAGCTGTCCAATGGATAGTAGAGCACGGGCTTGTCGGTACGCCAGCAATGTGGATAGTTGTGCACATGCTTCTCAATCTTGAAAGCCTGATGTGCCGTCTTCATCTCCAGACAGATCTTCACGTTCAGGTCGTCGGCCTTGGCGGCTGCCTCGGCGTCATACTTGCCACCCTGGTTGAACTCTGGAGCGTAGGCATTTTTGACGAATTGTCCTGCATGGACAGCGTAAGCAGCTTTGTCGAGGCACTTCTCGACGAATGGAGCAGCCAACTCACTCTCCACATAGTACTTACCAGTCATATCGACCATTGGACGGGTCTCGCCCAACTGGTTGATCATATAGAGCCCTGGCACATCGGCAGCCTTGGCTACCTTGGCATCGTCGGCACCGAAAGTAGGTGCGATGTGTACGATACCGGTACCATCTTCGGTAGTAACATAGTCGCCTGGGATGACGCGGAAGGCCATCTCCTCAATCTCGACGAACTTATCCTGCCCGAAGGCAAAGACCTTGTCGGCATGTTCCTGCGCATACTTAATAATAAAGGGAGCGCTGAGGTCCGAAACCTTCTCGCAAGGCTTCACCCAAGGCATCAACTGCTTGTAGGCTACGCCGACCAAGTCGGTACCCTTGCAACGTGCCACGATGCGGTAAGGCAACTTCTTGCCATCCACCTGGTTGATATCGAGGGCCTCCATCTCGGCCAATGTCTTGTACTCCTCGCCGGCGCAATAGGCCTTCAAGCGAGCCTCTGCCAAGATAACGGTCAACTTGTCGCCATTGTATGGGTTGAAGGTCTGAACGGCTACATAGTCGATGTTTGGACCAACGCAAAGGGCGGTGTTTGAAGGCAAAGTCCAAGGGGTGGTGGTCCATGCCACGAAAGCCAACTTACCCCACTCGGTCAGTTCGCCGTTAGGAGCCAATGCCTTGAGGCGGGCATCGTTGACATCCTTTACCTCGAAGATACCAGTCACGGTGGTGTCCTTCACGTCACGGTAGCAACCTGGCTGGTTCAACTCGTGACTTGACAGACCTGTACCTGCTGCTGGAGAGTATGGCTGGATGGTGTAACCCTTATAGAGCAAGCCCTTGTTGTAGAGCTGCTTGAGCATCCACCAGAGGGTCTCGATGTAACGGTTGTCGTAGGTGATGTAAGGATTTTCGAGATCGACCCAATATCCCATCTTGTGGGTCAGGTCGGTCCACTCCTTGGTGTACTTCATGACCTCCTTGCGACAGGTGGCGTTGTAGTCATCGACCGAGATCTTGGTACCGATGTCCTCCTTGGTGATGCCGAGCGCTTTCTCTACGCCCAACTCTACAGGCAGACCATGGGTATCCCAACCGGCCTTACGCTTCACCTGATAACCCTTCATGGTCTTGAAGCGGCAGAATATATCCTTAATGGAACGTGCCATGACATGGTGAATGCCTGGCATACCGTTGGCCGACGGAGGGCCTTCATAGAACACAAACGATGGATGACCCTCTCGTGTGGTCATCGACTTCTCGAACACTTGGTTCTCATCCCATTTCTTCAGGACCTCCTTGTTGATGTCCGAAAGATTAAACTGATTATATTCTGCGAATTTCATATCTGAGCGAATTACCTAACTATACAAAATTTTGCGCGCAAAGTTACATTTTTTTCTTTATAATTCCAAATTTTCAATTCAATTTTTCTTCAAAGCAGTGGTTTTATTGACATTAGCCATCCATTTTGTTTATCTGACTTTCCTTCTGTATCTTCTCTTTCTTAACACCAGCTTGGAGTCTTGCCACCCCGCAATACAATTATCAAACGACACGAATGCTTGATACCTTAAGCAGGAGATAGCACCCTAAAAGTGACTATCTCCTGCTTGAATTAGTATCCCTGTATAATACGCAGTGACAAGAATTTCTTTCAGTCGCACAACAGGGTCACCACTTTCCAACCGATGCATATAACGACAGACACGACAAGCAGATAAGCAACCAATTTACCCACTCGGTTG
>CACYQQ010000251.1 GCA_902776605.1 uncultured Bacteroidales bacterium
ATGTGGCGGCAGGTCTTGCATGGGCTCTGTCCCCCAACTGTCTTTATTACCGCTTGTTGCTCCATGTAGATTGTTTTTATTTGCGTTTCAACACTTTCTTCCGCAAATATAGTTGAATAATTTAAAAATTGCAAACAGATTTAAGGTATTTTAGCATATTTGGCAATATATCAGAGAAATTCATGCAAGAACGTCTTGAAAAGAGCGCAATGACTCTTAGCTATTATCGGATAAAAGTCAAGAGCGCATCGATGAAAAGTCAAGAGTGGATGAAAGTTTTTCAAGACAATTTCATATTTGGGGACAGGGCTGCTTCGCAGAGCAGAGCCCAATTTTTTTCTACTATAGTTTTTTTGCAAAAAAGGTTGTCAGGTTGACACATCCCGCTGTGGCAAAGGGTATGCAACCTGTCGGAGGTTGTCAAAGGTTGACAAAAGGCTGTCACGATTGGAGCACAGAGGAATTGGAGAGAAAAGGGTACCACAAGCCCGGCCAAAGGTACACTTTTGCCGGGAATTCTCTCGAGAATTGAAAAGAAAAGGTGGTCTTTTCTAATGAAAAAGGTGATCTCTTCTAACGAGAAAGGTGACCTTTTCTCATCGAATTGGTCACCTTTTGTAACTACACAGCCCCATCCAGTCTGCCACCGGAATTCTTATTCTTGTCATCCTTCGCGTTAGGATCATACGTCCAGGTACAACTGTCTGAGAGTTTGCCGCTACGTTCCTCGACGCTGTTCTCGCCCTCCTTCAACTTGACATTCTCGAAAACGATCCTACCAAGACCGTCATTCTTTGCCTTGCCGATCTTCTTGCCATTCACGTAAAGGGTGGCCACCTGCTGGTTGGTGTATATCTTCACCATCGTGGTGGGCTCAGTGCGTGTAGTATAGCGACGGGCAGAGATATAGAGCATCGGATTCTCACTCCAGTTAGCCTGATAGAAATAATACGAGTCTTTGAAGACTTTTCGGTCATGCGATACGATACCCGTTCCGGCGGATATGTCATCCGCCGAAGATGAATGTTAGGATATATTATCATGAGCGGTAGAAAGATGTTTTAGACCTCACTCTCTTGTTCTCTTTTTTGGAGGCGGTTACGGGATTCTATTTCTTACTGCCTGCATGGCTTTCTTGTATTCCGGTCCGCATGTCTTTATTGCTACATTGAGGTCGATAATCCAATCCTCCAGTTGGAGTTTGAAACAAAACTTGGCATCAGAGTATCCAATGCCGTTGAGCCGTTTGTATATCATGATAAGCATGGCCGTGATGAGCGTCATGTATAGTATGACCTTGATGCCGTTGTCGCTTGTGGAGAGGAAATGCGAGAAGCTGAGCTCCTGCTTGAGAAAACGGTAGAATACTTCAATATCCCACCTCCTTCTGTATGTCTCGGCTATTTCCTGTGGCGTTAGACAGAGTTCTCCCGTGGCATTGGTGACATTGGTAATGAAGTACACATCCTGTTCGACCTTCTTGAAGTTGGCTCTCCCGGACGGTTTCCTCATGGTGTTTTTTCTTTCCTTGAACGTGGCCTTCACCACACGGAACTCCTGTGAATCTTCCTCGTGCCCCCTATTGTAAAGGTGTACTATCACGTCATCCGTGAGTTCCATCTTACCCAGGTCTCTGTCCGTTTCATCCGTCATAAGGCTGCGGACCACCTTCATTTTCCTGTTGGTGTTGATGCGGCCGACGAACACGGCATCAGCCTGGCTTACCTTCTTGTAGCTGTCCAGTGCCGTGAGACCACGGTCAAAGACGTACAGGTTCTGATGGTTCTTGTCTTTCTTGATAAGTCCATCCAAGACCTTGGGCATGGCCTTGTCCTCACTCAGGTAGGTCGGCTCGGAGAGTACCTCAGCCAGCTTGGCTGCAAATCCGTCATAGGCCATCGTGTACTTGATCTGCCTGCGGTCATCCTTCCCCTCCGACTTGCGCCCGACGGTAAAGCCCTGCTTCAGTTTGTTGCAGGTCTCGGCCACCATGGAACTGTCAATTCGGACAAGGTACATGTCGCTTATCTCCTTCTCCGTGTAGAGCGAAGACAACTTATTGTAAATCAACTCGTAAGCCTGCTCGAAGAAATCAAGGCCTATCGTTGACAGGCGTGTGGATATGGAACTGCGTGTGACTTTCATGTCAACGGAGAAGTTGAACAGGGACTTGAACTGCTGGCTGGAAAATACGGTCTCCAACTTACGTTGGCTCAGACGATCGGCACACAGAAAAGCATACACCAGAAGATAGAACAGACGCTCTCCTTTGAGCACTTTGGCGCAATAGTCAACCTTCGTGTCCCTGGCAAGCTTGGCCAGCAACTCGTCAGGGATCAGCCGCAGGACGGACGGCGCACTCACTTTTAACTTGTCTAACTGCATAACTTTACCATTTGGCTCGTAAAACTGATGCAAAGGTAGGCTGTTGGCGACAAAAATGCAATAGCGGTTAGCATTGTTTAACCCACCTTCCCAAAAACCGAAAAATGCGAAACTCACGACATACCGATTATGGGGGCATAGCGTACTCCCGTATTGCCCGGGACGGAAATTGCGACCAAGAGACGTTTGTTGGCTTCGCAGATTATGTCGACAGTGCTGCACAGCACACCATGCAGGCTGTGCCTGATGTTGAGGTGGCTACAACGGGGTCTCCCGTCATCGCCGTGGGTAATGCCAGACAGATACGCA
>CACYQQ010000252.1 GCA_902776605.1 uncultured Bacteroidales bacterium
ATCATTTATTGGTCTATAACCTGCCTCCTTACGAGGCACAGTTAAGAAAGCTTTTGGATTTCCCATAATATATTATAATATAAAAGCAGACCCTCCCATCCCCCCTGCTTAGGGGGGGTGATTCCCTTGAGGCTCAGGCCTCCCTCCCTAAGCAGGGAGGGTCGGGGAGGGTCTTTGTTTTAATAATCTCTCTGCAAATCGGCAATCTTCTTCTGGAGACGGAGCATCTTCTCCTCTTCCAGGACACGTTTGTACTCGATTGGGACGACTTGGACAAACTCACCGACATACTGGTTCCAGTTGTCGAGCATACGGCCGGCCAATGCGGAACCGGTATAGAGATAGTGTTTGCGCACCAGTTCCATCAGTTCCTTGCGGTAGGCCGACTCCTCGACCAGGTTGATTTCCACCATATCCATGTTGCAGAAGTAGTCGAAGTTGTGGTTCTTGTCCCAGACATAGGCAACGCCACCCGACATACCGGCAGCAAAGTTACGACCTACTTCACCCAACACAACGACGCGGCCGCCCGTCATGTACTCACAACAATGGTCACCGGCACCTTCGATGACGGCGGTGGCACCCGAGTTGCGGACACCAAATCGCTCACCCACTTTGCCATTGACATAGAGTTCGCCCGTGGTGGCACCATACAGACCCGTATTGCCGGCGATGATGTTGTCTTCGGCAGCGAAATCCACGCCTCGACGCAATGGAGGGAAGATTGAGATGCGACCACCCGACAAACCCTTGCCGAAGTAGTCATTGCACTCGCCTTCCAATTTGAGCGAGACACCATGCACAAGGAAGGCACCGAACGACTGACCGGCACTGCCCTTGAACTTGATGTTGACGGTGTCTTCGGGCAGACCAGCCTCGCCATACTTCTTGGCAATGAGGCCCGAAAGCATGGTGCCTACAGCGCGGTCGGTATTCTTGATGGTATAGTCCAGATTGACCTCTTCGCCCTGTTCGATGGCACTCTTAGCAGCCTCGATAATCGACTGATCCTTAACCACATCAATCTGCGAGAACGGACGGTGATCCCAACAACGTGGAAGGTCGGTAGAAGGAGTATGCAGGAGTCGCGACAGGTCCATCGTAGCTTGCTTGGAGTTGGCATCGAGCGACTTCAAAGCAATGAGGTCGGTACGTCCGATGATCTCCTCCAGACTCTTGACACCCATCTCGGCGAGGTACTCACGCACCTGTTCGGCCAAGAAAGTGAAGAAGTTGACGACATAATCCGACTTACCACGGAAGCGGGCACGGAGTCGTTCATCCTGTGTGGCAACGCCCACCGGACAGGTGTTGGTGTTGCATTTGCGCATCATCACGCAACCCAGAACAATGAGAGGTAACGTACCGAACGAGAACTCGTCGGCACCCAACAACGCCATCAGGATGACGTCACGCGCCGTCTTGAGTTGGCCGTCGGTCTGGAGACGTACCTGACCACGCAATCCATTGAGTACCAATGTCTGCTGGGTCTCGGCCAAACCAATCTCGGGCGAGATACCGGCAAAACGCATACTGCTGGCAGGCGATGCACCAGTACCGCCTTCGGCACCCGAGATGACAATGAGGTCGGCTTTGGCCTTGGCCACACCGGCAGCCACGGTACCTACTCCACTTTCAGCTACCAGTTTGACGCTCACAGCCGCCGTTGGGTTGATGTTCTTGAGGTCAAAGATGAGCTGTGCTAAATCCTCGATGGAGTAGATATCGTGATGCGGCGGAGGCGAAATGAGCGAGATGCCCGGAATGGCATTTCGGGTCTTGGCGATGATCTCATTGACCTTGAAACCAGGCAATTGGCCACCCTCGCCAGGCTTGGCACCTTGCGCTACCTTGATCTGAATTTCCTCGGCATTGACCAAGTATTCGGCCGTGACACCGAATCGGCCACTGGCAATCTGCTTGGTCTTCGAAGAGAGGCTCACGCCATCCACCTCGGTGTGATAGCGGGCATTGTCTTCACCACCCTCACCCGTATTGCTGCGGGTACCTAACTTATTCATAGCCAACGCCAAGGCCTCGTGTGCCTCGATACTCAGGGCACCGAACGACATAGCGCCGGTGACGAAGTGCTTGACGATACTTTCGACGGGTTCGACCTCCTCGACAGGAATAGGTTGTGCCGCCTTGCGGAAAGTCATGAAGTCACGGAGGAAGATAGGTTTCTCTTTTTCATCGACCAACGTAGCCCACTCCTTGAACTTCTTGTAAGAACCCAGTCGGGTAGCAATCTGGAGGGTAGCAATGGTCTCCGGGTTCCAAGCATGTTGGATACCATCCTTACGGTAACTGAAAAGTCCGTTATCGGGCAGGAACTCATTGATTTGCGCAGGTCCGAAGCCCTCCTGATGGAAGGCAATGGCATCGCGCGCAATGTCACGAAGTCCGATACCGCCAATGGTGCTCACCTCCGTACCAAAATAGCGTTGCAGCAGTGCCTCGCTCAGACCGACTGCCTCGAAAATCTTGGCACCACGGTAACTGCGAATGGTCGATATGCCCATCTTGGACATAATCTTCTTCAAGCCCTTATCGACCGCCTTGATATAGTTGGCCTCGGCCGTAGCGTACTCCTCTTGAATACGGTGCGTCTTGACCAGGTTATCGAGCACGGCAAAGGTCATGTAAGGACAGATGGCACTGGCGCCATAGCCCAACA
>CACYQQ010000253.1 GCA_902776605.1 uncultured Bacteroidales bacterium
TGTGAGATAAAAAGACCCCCTCTTTCTCCCTGGACCTATACAGGGAGTTATCAATCAGTATTTCAAAGAACGGTAGCGAGGCGAAAGTCTCGCTACCTTACTATTAGGAATTCCAGTTTCGCAAGAATTTCTCCTTGCTCGCTTTCGCTCCTTTTGAAAGCCCTTCATAGCCTTCAGCTTGATCTTGCGAAAGTTGAGTACTGTCGTCCTTCCCAGTAAGGCGACGCAAAGATAAAGACCTTTTTCTTATGTTCCAAATTTTGGACTGCTATAGTTTTTGCTATACTTTGCTATAGCATATAGAGAATCAATAAGTTAGCACATTCCCTCCTCCGCTACCTTGCTGGCGGATACCGAAAAACCGAGCAATAACCTTTTTGCATGACACTTAAAAATCTAACTTTCCTCCTCCTGTGTGGCACCGCTGTCGGCGCTTTTGCTCAACAACCTCATGCCACCGTGGAGCATGGCTTTTACGACAACCCGTTTCAAGTAGAATTTACTCCCGAAGATGGCGACGACCTCTTTGCCCAATGCCGCATCCGATATACCTTGGATGGCAGCATGCCGACGGCGAAGAGTGCTATCTATTCTGCTCCGTTGCAGGTCAAGAAAAACACGTTGTTGCGTGCTGCCTACGAGCGTGCCGATACGTTGGCATCTCCGGTCACGACCGTCACCTATCTCTTTATGAATGATGTCCTTGCGGCACCTGATGTTCCCTCTGGGTATCCCTCCGAGTGGGGTAAATATTGCGAGAGATCTGGTACGGCGAAAGGCGACTACGGCATGGATGGCGAACTGTTGGCCGATGCCTCGTTCCGGCAGAAAGTCATCCAGGGTCTGCAAGCTCTCCCGACGCTCTCCATCGTCACCGACAAGAACAACCTCTTCAGCCATGACAGAGACGAGGAAACTGGTGGCATCTATATCTATACGGGTACGCCGGTGGGCGACGATGTCGGTCGCGACTGGGTCCGTCCCATCAGTCTGGAGATGTTCGGCGCCGGCGAGGAACTCGACTTTACGGTCGATTGCGGCACCAAGATTCACGGTGGACACAGTCGCTTGCCCGAAAAATCGCCGAAACACTCTTTCCGTCTGATGTTCTCCGAGAAGTACGGCGGTCCCGGTAAATTGAAATGTCGGTTGTTTGGCAAGGAGGGTCCCAAGAAGCACAACCAACTGGTGCTTCGTTGCATGTTTGGCAGCACCTGGACCCACTGGGATGGCGCCAACCGCAACCGTGCTCAATATGAACGTGACATGTGGGCGCGCGCCATGCAGCAGTTGATGGGTCATCCGTCAGCGCGGGGTAGGTACGTCAACCTCTACCTCAATGGCATGTACTGGGGCATCTACAACATTGCCGAACGTGTCAACGACAACTATTGTTCCTCCAACTTCGACGGCGATAACGAGGATTATGACGTCATCAAGGTCGAGGAACAGTTAGGCCATGCCGTCGTGCCGGGCGACGGCACCATCGACAAGTGGAACGCCATGATGGCGTTGGTCAAAAAAGCGGGTTCTGGCAATACCTACGATTCGCGCGATGCCTATCTCAAGTTGACCGGCCTCGATGCACAAGGTCAACCCAACCCGAAAGGGGAGGTGTTGCTCGACATCGACAACTTCATCGACTACATGCTCATCAACCTGTACGACGGCAACGACGACTGGGATCACCACAACTGGTTGGCATTCAAGAACCGCAAGGACAGCACGCAGGGCTTCCGTTTCATCTGCTGGGACTCGGAGGTCATCTTCACCTCCAACAACTACGACCTGTGTTTCACCAAGTCGAACGCCAACTGTCCGACCTACATGTTCCATCAGTTGATGGAGAACTATGCGTTCCGCCATCGTTTCGCGGACCGTGCCTATCGTCATCTGGTGGCCAAGGATGGATTCCTTTCGCCCGAGCGCGTCACCGCCGTCTGGGACAGCCTCTATCAGATTATCGAATATCCGCTCTATGCCGAGTCGGCCCGTTGGGGCGATTACCGTCGTGACGTACATCCCTATCAGTCTTCCAGCAATACGGTCTATCGTCCCGATGGCAAGGAGTTCCAGAAAGAGCGCAACCGCCTCTTGACCGACTATTTCCCTGCGCGCACCAGTTTCACGTTGCAAACCCTGAAGTCGAAGGGACTCTATTCCAATGTTTCGGCTCCTACCGTCTGGGTGAACGGCGTGAAGGTGCTTCAGCCCGATACCTTACACTATGGCGACGTACTGACGTTGGGTACCTCGCAGACAGCTTATTACACCATCGACGGCGTTGAACCCGTCTGCTGGGAGGCTTCCATCAAGCTCAAGGAAATTTCCTACATCCACTCCGAGGCATACGCAGCCGGAGAGCTCAAGCATGGCACGATTTCCCTGATAGAGCCGGGAATGCCTGTCGTGGCTATTGCCTCAGGCGACCAGCTCTTTGAAAAGACCGTCAGCAACGTCAAGGAAGTCAAGGCCAGAGGCGCAAAGGTCATTCTTCTCTGCAAGAAGGGCGCCAGCGTGGACAGCACCATCTACGACCACAAGATCGAGATTCCCGCCGTGGACGAATTCATCCGTCCGATCGCCGCGATTGTTCCGCTCCAGATTTTTGCTTATTATACGGCTGTGGCAAGAGGCTGCGACGTCGATAAGCC
>CACYQQ010000254.1 GCA_902776605.1 uncultured Bacteroidales bacterium
TGCAGCCTTGCAACGCTCCTTCCTCAAGGAAGACCGTCTGACATTACGCCTCTACGCCAATATGCCCTTCAACAAGTATTACCATAACGAGTCTGTCACTAATCAGGGTGATTATACAGGATTCAGAAAGAACGATTACCTGGGGCGCAGATTCCAGATCAGCCTTTCCTACCATTTCGGCAAACTCAAAGCAAGTGTGAAGAAGACCGAGACAACAATTGAGAATAATGACGTTGTAGGTGGTATTAGCAAAGGACAATAATCAAAGTAATTAGAAAAACTCTAAAATGAATATGAATAAGCAAACCATCATCACCATCCTGCTTGCCAACGTCTATAAGCGCGGAATACAGAAAGTGGAGTTCTCCATCACGAAAAAATAACCACTACACAGATGATTCGGAACAAGCCATGTTTCACTGAGGAAACATCGGTTTACAAGATTAAAAGTAAAAATATGAAAGCAACAAGAGTGTTTTTCCTTTCCATCGTCGTCTTACTTTCGTCATCAACATACACGATGGCGCAGGAACTATTTACCAAACAAAAGATTGACCACCGTGTCTCGGACTTTCACCATATCGGCATTGACCAGTCCACACCGCTGAACTACTACCTATCCCGTGCTTATGTCATGGCAGAGGGGAAGATGGGGATGATGGCGAAGATGTCAACAGCAAAGTTTGAACTGGACACGTTGGTTGCTGATGAAGTGGTTGATGCATTGCTAAAACAGCGTATCTTAAACGAGAATATTGTCTGTATTGTGGCCTACAAGGATTCGGTGGCCGCAGTCATCACCGAGGATGCAGACGGCTGGCTATTGCTCAACCACACATGGATTGAGAACGGCAAATGGGTGAACGGCGGTCAAGGCCTGGCCGAGGACATGATGGATGCTGAAAGGCAACTTGCAGAGAGATTGCCCTCCCTGTGTCGTGACATACCGCGTATCGAAAATGTCACCATCCAGCCGACCGACACACAGCCCTTTGTGGATTTTCTGAAGTTGCAAACACTCTCACCTGAAGAATTCATCTTGCAGCAACTGGCATCGCATCAACTTGTCATAAACGGCGAGTACCACCGCCGAAAAGTGTCATGGGATATGCTTCGACGTTTGATTGCCCAGCCAAATTTCCCCGCAGTCTGTGGCACCATCTTCATGGAATTGCCGTCGGGTGATCAGAACACAATGGATAAGTTCATGGCCGCAGACACGTTGGATGGTGAATTAGTACTGAATATCTTTCGTAACGAGCAGCCCAATGGTTGGTGGGATAAAGGCGAATATGATTTCATCTGCGACGTTTGGCAACTCAACAAACGGTTACCTTTGGAGAACCGCATCAAGATTAGGCTTGTTGATTACCAAATACCTTATTCTCAAATCCATACTGCCGACGAGTTCCGTACCGCAGAAGCGCAATCTCCAAACCGCAACACCCACATGGCCGATGTCGTCGAGCGATATATCAGTACCAAAAACGACACACGCGGCAGTTTGTTCCTTGTCGGATGCGCCCATGCCTACAAGTCAGGCATGAATGGTATAGCTTCGGCTGGTGGAGACGGCAAAGAGCAGATGACCGCAGGGGCACAGTTGGCACGGCGACTTGGCATAAAGAATGTGTTCACTATATTCCAGCACGTCATGCCATGCGACAATAGCGGCAAACATCAGTCGGCAATCCGTGGTGGTGTGTTCGACCTCGCTTTTGCAGCCATCGGCAACCACCCCGTGGGCTTCTCTCTACAAAGTTCACCATTCGGCAAAGAGCCTTTCGACGGCATCTATGAGATTAAGTATAAGGCCGACACTGGTACATACCAAGACAACTTCGATGGCTATCTGTTCTTGCATCCGCTAATAGATGAGCCACGCAACGAACCTTTATTGGCGGTTTTCAGCGACCAGTTCATTGCCGAGATGAAGCGACGTTCCACCTACTTGGGTTGGGACGATAGTAAGAACGTATGGTTTGGCCATAACGTTTCGGAATTGACAATAGACTTGATACGGGATGCCTTATGTGAATAGTTAGATCAATTAAACGAAAAACAAGTAACATGAAGTATATGAATTTCTTGAGATTCATCCTCATGATGTGTGCGACCTTATTCTCCCTCGTCTCTTGCGGTAGCGACCCGCAATGGGCTGACGAGGAGGCGCACGAGAAGACGGTGCTGCTGAACGAGAAGTACGGACCACTATTGGTCGGCACATGGCACATAGAGAAAATCGGTGAAAAGCAACGCTATTTCGAGCGGCTGACGTTTACATCTGATGGTACGTTGACGGGTGAGCGTAAGTGGCAGAACCGTAAGTTCGTCACCATCGACGGGGAGCAACGCTACACCGATTGGGAGGACGTGGAACTGAGCGGCACGTTCACGGGAACATGGCAGCTGAGATACTGGAGTCCAGAGGGCAACAGCGGCGAGAAGCGCAACTGCCTGCAACTGACCGCCACATACGACGATGCCGGGCGCGACTACATGGCCTACTTCTGCGCCCTCACCTTCGCCTACGCCGACGCCACCTCCCTCCGCATCCAAGGCTATTACGTCAAAGATGCTGACGGTTGGATAAACTTCCTGCGCGGGGAGGCTGAACCAAGTTTCTGACAATATTG
>CACYQQ010000255.1 GCA_902776605.1 uncultured Bacteroidales bacterium
AGTTTCGGATAAAGGGTCTTAAGCAACAAGATGTTCGAGTTGTTTGTACCGTAGAAAATCACAGGATCAGCCTGTTCCAAAAGAATAACTTTCTCTATCATGGGGGCAAAGATACACACTATTTGAAACAATGCCAAATTTTTAGTCAAAAAAATCGATTGAAGTGTTGGACATTTCGCAAAAAACGACTTTCTTTGCCCACGAAACAATCTAAAGCGGCTTGACACAACAGGAATCTTCGCTCCAATGCGTTTACTAATTCGGAAACTTTCCCTCAAATAAGAGTCATACGTATGCCATAGAGATAAAACACGAAACGTTCAAATTGACCCCAACCTGGTGCCAATATGAACGTTGCAAGTGTGGGCAGGAACAGCCTGCACTAAAGAATTATCGAATCCAAAGGAGTTCGCGATACTTGGGCATCGGCCAGATATTGTCGTCGCAAATCTCCTCCAGTTTGTCGATAGGACGACGGATGGCATGGAACGATTCGGCAATCTCGTAATAGGCAAGTGCCTTCTGATAGGCATCGTCAATCTTGTTGGCTACCTTGCGCTTATCGACCATAGCATCGACCTTGACCTTGATGTCGGAATTGTAGGCAGCAATCTTCTTGATGATGGCAATCTCGGGAGCGCTGAGACTTTCCCAGGTGGAGGGGAAGAGCGACTTCATCATGGCCACATTCTTGAGCAGCTGAGACTGATAGCTCATCGCTGCAGGAATGATGTGGTTGATGGCAAGATCGCCGAGCACACGCGCCTCGATTTGTATCAACTTGGCGTAAGTCTCGAACTTCACCTCGTTGCGTGCCTGCAGTTCCTGTAGCGAAAAGACACCGAGCTTCGAGAACATCTCGACCGAATCGGGCTTGACATACTCCAGAATCATCTTGGGTACGCAACGCTCGACATCGAGACCACGGCGCTGTGCCTCCTTCTGCCACTCTTCCGAATAGCCGTTGCCATCGAAGCAGACGGTGTCGATGATGCGTGCGATGATCGGTTTGAGCGTCCTCATCACAGCAATCTTGACATCTGTACCCTTGGCCAGTTCCTGGTCAACCTCAGCCTTGAAGTCGTTGAGCTGTTCGGCCACGATCGAGTTGAGGGCAATCATCGCACTGGCACAGTTGGCCTTCGATCCGACGGCTCGAAACTCAAAGCGATTGCCCGTGAAGGCAAAGGGAGAAGTACGGTTGCGGTCGGTATTGTCGATGAAAATCTGCGGAATCTCGACCAATCCGAGGTCATACTTGTGCTTGCCGGCAATGACGATATCCGTATCATCAGGCACTGTGAGGAGCTTACGAAGCACCTCGGTCATCGTCCTTCCCAAAAAAGCAGAAATGATGGCAGGCGGAGCCTCATTGCCTCCCAGACGATGAGCGTTGGTGGCAGAAGCAATAGACGCCTTGAGCAAGGAGCCATGGCGACGGAGTGCTTCGAGCGCATTCACGAAGAATGTCACAAACTGCAGATTGCTCATCGGATCCTTGCCCGGAGCAAAGAGCATCACGCCTGTATTGGTCTGGAGCGACCAGTTGTTGTGCTTGCCCGAACCATTGATGCCCTCAAAAGGCTTCTCATGCAGCAATACACGGAAACCATGACGACGTGCCACACGTTTCATTACGCCCATTATGAGCATGTTCTGATCGACCGCAAGGTTACATTCTCCATAGATAGGGGCAAACTCGAACTGGTTGGGAGCCACCTCATTATGACGTGTCTTCATCGGTATACCGAGACGAAGCCCCATGATCTCAAGGTCCTTCATGAAAGCCTGGACGCGAGATGGAATCTGTCCGAAATAATGGTCATCCATCTGCTGGTTCTTGCTGGAACCATGGCCCATGAGGGTGCGTCCTGTGGTGATCAGGTCGGGGCGCGCAGAATACAGGTTGTCGTCAACGAGGAAATACTCCTGTTCCCAACCGAGGTTCACCTGAACCCGATTGACCTCGGGGTCGAAAAGCTGACACACCGAAACGGCTGCCTTATTGACAGCCTTGAGGGCCTTCTTGAGAGGTGCCTTGTAGTCGAGAGCTTCTCCCGTATAAGAGATGAATACAGTGGGAATGCAGAGACAATCGTCGAGGATGAATACCGGCGATGTGGGATCCCAAGCAGTATATCCGCGAGCCTCAAAGGTGGCGCGAATACCTCCCGACGGGAAACTTGATGCATCTGGTTCCTGCTGAACCAGGTTCTTACCTTCAAAAGTCTCAATCATGCCGCCCTTGCCATCGTATTCCATGAATGAGTCGTGCTTCTCGGCAGTCGATTCGGTCAGGGGCTGAAACCAATGGCTACAATGTGTCACGCCATGCTCCATGGCCCACTGCTTCATGCCGGCAGCCACCCCATCGGCCACTTCCAGGTCAAGGGGCTTGCCATTGTCTATACAGTCCAGAAGGGAATGAAGAGTCTTGGCATCCAAATACTTCTGCATCTTTTCGCGATTGAATACCAACTCTCCGAAATACTCCGAGGGACGCCCCTCAGGAATGGGATATTCTGCAGCCCGTTTCTTGAAAGCTGCCTCGATAGCATCAAATCTCAGTTTGCTCATATCATTTACAAAACATTTATACCTTAAAACGAAAC
>CACYQQ010000256.1 GCA_902776605.1 uncultured Bacteroidales bacterium
TATAAATCATCTTCACTTTACCGAGATAAGACTTCTGTAGCAGTTTGAGCACTTCGAGGTTGTCGCCCTCAATATAGAGGTTCTGCGTATTGTCCCAATCCACGCTATCCTCCTTGATAGGGCGGAGTGTCTTGGCGATGGGACGCAACACTTCGGCACGAGCCGCCTGTTTGCCCACCCAGTTGAACTCGTATGCCTCGGTAGTACCCTCAATGGTGTCGTCACCAAGCAACTGACGCAAAACGTCAAAGTTTACCACACGCTTGATTTTTCCCGTCTTGGGGTCTGCTGCCTCCGTAAAACAAGAGGGTGCAATCCGGTAGAGTGCTTCCAAGTTGAGTTGTGCGCCATCGGCCGACTGCCTATCTAATCTTTCTGGTTTTTCCATATATTACTGTCTTTTGATTTCTTCCAATTCATTTTACCATTGGGCAATCTGTTTCTTGATAGATAGAAAACGAGGCAGCAGCCACTGACACCTTGCATCCACTCCGGAGGGTGGACTTCAAGTCGTCAATGACACGTCGATCAATGTTGTTAAACTGTTCGGGTAACGTCATAGGCTGCGCTATTGCATAGCGTCAGACTATAATCTGCTTCGGAGTGATGGGCCAAGGCAAGAGCCTCAAGGCTGAGAGAGTATAAAAAAGGCGCAGATGCCACTTATACTTATCTCAGTCCCGAGGCCCTAGGAATAGCCCACCACTACACAGATAAGTCGGACACCTACGCTAAGCGCAGGCGTTCGCTCATCTGATGTAATGGTTCAGTTCGTGAAATTTCCTAGGTTTCGGGAACTGCCAGATATAGCAAACGCTATAAAAAATAATAAGGTATTACGCCACCCACTGGTGCGCAATAATACGCGGCAAAGATAATGATTTTTTTGCTATTCGTGAGCCATCAAGGGCAAAAAAGTGCACTTCAAGGTCTCACTTTGCTCCATAAAGGCTCATAATACCATAATAGGATGACAATAGGGCGGAACGCGAAAGAGAAGAGTCAAATCGATGTTTACCTAAAGGCAATATATGGAGAGGTAAGCGTCTGTCGTACCTTCGGCACTTCATCCTTCCGCGGCATGGTAGCAGGGGTGCGCTTCGCTCCACCCCTGCCTGTGGTCTGTAGTCCCTTCGGGACATTTTCTGGCAGCCACAAAACGCAAAAATCTATTTCGTGCTCTTTCGCGGTTTTCGTGGTTATATCAATAACAAGCAGGGGGAGCGCTTTGACCAACCTCTCTCCTCTCTCCTCATTCTCTTCCAACGACACTACCGTTGTCCCACTATCGACCTTCTGCCTTTTTGCTCCCTTTTAAAGGTAGAAAGAAGGGGGAAACAAAGCGGGAGGTCAACCGAAGGTCTGTAGTGAAAGAAGGGGATGATAAAGTGGACAAAAATGGCGGCGAAGGATGACCTGTCTTACTTTAGAGATCGTTCGTGCGAAGTTTTGAACGCAGATTGAACGGATTAAATGGATAGGAACAGATGTTTGTAATTAATACTTTGTAATTAGTAATTAGTATTTCGTGATTGGTTCTTTGTACTTTATACTTCGTGGATTTTGTGTCTTTCGTGGTTATATCAATAACTATTAGCGCGTTGCAATGTTTTTTTTCGCGTCATTTAAGGTAAAAAAAAGAAACAAACGGAGTGTTGAGGAAATCAAGCATCCGTTTGTTTCTCTATGTCGCAGGGTCCTAACGGGGACGGGCGTTACAACTCGAAGTTCTTCGGTATGGGCAACTCGAAGCGGAGGTTCTCGCGCGTGATGGGATGGAAGAACTGGAGGACGTAGTTGTGGAGCATCAGTCGCCCAATGGGATTGGTCTTGGCGCCATACTTACGGTCGCCGGCAATGGGGCAACCCAAGTCGCTCATGTGGACGCGGATCTGGTTCTTGCGGCCCGTGAGGAGCTGGATATCGACCTGGCTGTAGTCGCCATGTGTTTTGAGCACCTTGTAACGGGTCACGGAGAGTTTGCCTTTCTCGGGGTCGTCGGTGCTATAGACCTTCATGGCAGAGTTCTCGGCCAAATAGCTACGCACCTCGCCCTCGGGGTCGGCAGGAACGCCTTCACAAACAGCCAGATAACGTCGCTCCACAACGTAACTGGTCCACGAGTCGCGGAACATCTGCTGCACCTGACTGTTCTTGGCAAAGATCAGGATGCCCGAGGTATATTGGTCCAGACGGTGGCAGACATAGGCATGGCTGTGTCCGTCCGAAGCATAGAGATAATCATCGACAATCTTCTGCGCCGTCTTCTCGCGCGTCTGTCCGGCAGGCACGGTGAGGAGGCCCGACTGCTTCTCGATGACGACGATGTCGGGGTCTTCGTACATCAGGCGGACCATTCGGCTGTTGAGTGACAGGAAGGGATGGGTGAAGTTGATGAGCACTTCGTCGGCGGGAGCCAGCGGTTGGTCGAACTGCGTGGTGGCCGTGCCGTTGACCTTGACATGACTGTGGGCCAGAATGGATTTCACTTCTGTACGCGAACGGGGAGCCAGCACTT
>CACYQQ010000257.1 GCA_902776605.1 uncultured Bacteroidales bacterium
CGGTGGCGTCGTAGTTGGTAGCCTCGATGTCGGACAGGGCGGCGGTGAGGTTGTCCTTCACGTACAGCTTGCCCGAGATGCGGTAGTCCATCGGATCGTTGTCCTTCACCACCATCACGCGCCATGCGCTGCCCGTGCCGCCTCCAACTTTCAAGGCGTTCATGTGGGCGTATGAGCCGATGCTGGCCAAATCGATTTCGAAGACTCCGTTGGTGATGGTGCCGTTCTTCTCCACGAAGTCTGAGGAGGTATCTGTAGGACGGTTGAAGAGGGCACGGACATAGAGGCCGTTGTCGCCATAGACACGAAGCTTGCTGTAGGCGGAAAGGTCAACGTAGTGCGTGGCGAGGACATTGCCGTTGCCGTAGATGGTGCCGTAGCCGGCGATTACTTCGTCTATGTTGTACTCCATGTCGTCATCGTTGCCAGTCCTCTGCGCATCGGCACCGATGCCGTTCCAGATGCCGAATGCCCAGCGGTCGAGAGATTGCTCATGCTTCTGCTCGGCACGCATCACGTCAACTTGAATGAGAATTTGGTGTAATGTCATCGTCTTGGCATTCGTTCCATCATTCGTTCCTGTCCAAACGAGAGTACCAATCGACGAACTATTACCTTGGTAGCTGTTGTAGTTCAATTCATATTTACTGCTATAGAATGCTCCGCCATCTGGGTTTACAGAATTACCTGCTGTATTCTTAATCATCAGTGTGTTGAACAAATCATCTCCCTCGCGCGACATCTTCACCTTCGATACATTGGAGAAGTCGGTGTTACCGAACGCCAAAGTGAGTGTACCCGTCTTTCCAGCAGGGAGCGTCAGAACTCCTGTGGTGGTGTTGTACTGCAAGTCACCTCCTATCGTCAAGTCATTAGGGTTGGCTACATATCTTCCTGTTGCAAGGTCGTAGTCGAAATTCGCTGTCTTCACAGAAGAGTTGTTGACAAACACCAATGTCGTCACGCTTGACGCTTCGATTGTGACTGATGGCTGTGCTGTTGCATTAGCAAAAGAGAGGGTTTGTTCCTGCAGATTTTTAGAAGAGGATGTCACCACCTGCTTGCCACCTTTCGTATAGAACGGGAGTGAAACGGTGAGGTGATGCGAATTACCGCTGGAATTGATAATCACTGCGAAAATAGTGTCTCCAGTTTGGGATAGATAGGTTGAGCCACTGAGAACAGAACTCGAGAAGGAAGAGCCGAGTCGAGTACTACCCGTGATGTACTTGGAGAAATTTCCTAAAATGTAGCCTCGCTTAGTGATTTGTCCAGAGGTGGTTCCACGCTGTCCGTCGCCCATAATAGAATAGAAGCGCTTGGCCGTGTAGTGTACCCATGCATTCACATTTTTGAGCATACAATCGTTGATAGCCGTCGCGAAGTTGAATGCATCGGATGCCCAACTGACATTACGGTTTTGCCCAGATGAACCTTCTGTCCAGTTGATGAGATACTCAGTCATCCACAATTCTTTTCCTTTGCCAGCAAGATTCTTAAAAGCCGTCCCAACACCAGCATACTGGTGTCCGCCATAGATTTCAAAGTTAGCCAGAGCTGCAGATGAATTGAGCATAGCATTGGCATAATTATCTGACATGCCTATTGTCTCAGGGGCAATCACCTTGCAATTAATCCTGTTCGCATAATTTGCCAAGAAATTCACCATTTCCGTAGTAGAGAAAATACATCCTGCATAATCACATTTCCAGTCTGGCTCATTCTGAATAGAAATGGCATCCAGATTGACACCGTTGTTCTTGAGATATGTCACATAATTGTTGAGATAGTCAGCGTATGCACCATAATATGATGTTTTCAGATGATTCTCATTACCCGATGAATTTGCATTAATCGTGTTGTATGTCTTCCATTCTGCTGGCATGGACCAAGGTGATGCAAACACAAATAGTCCGAGGTTTTTACCCAACCTCGCTGTAGATAGGGACTGAGAAAAACTGTTCTCTCCGATAGGGAGATAGAGTCTCATGATATTGCACTTCAGCGTGCTGTTCGGTCCCCACACCTGCCGAATTTCGGATTCTGACATATGTCCGTAAGTGAACTGAGGGCTACAGACAAATGCACCGAACCCCTTCACGTACTGATACCTGTTGTTATTGACCGTAAGGGTCACATTATCTCCAAATGCGCATAAGGACAAGAGTGTCATGAACGCAGTTAAAAGAATCTTTTTCATTGTGTTATAGTTTTATAGGGGTTCTAAAGTTGAGGTGAATTACCTTACTTGATGATATACTTTTTGCCGTTGACAATGTAGATTCCTTTCTTAGGAGAAGTCACCTTGCGTCCTGTCAGGTCGTAGATGTCGCCCGTTTCTGTTTGGATGTCAATGTTGAGTACATCGATGTCTGTTGGGTCGCCACCAAAAGAATAAGTGATGAACTTGGCTTCACCAGCATCGTCAACAGGCAAGTATGCCCTATTGGCATGGACTGTCTTCACTGTACCACCTGCCTTCTTGAAGCCTGTGTATTCCTTGATGCCACGGCTC
>CACYQQ010000258.1 GCA_902776605.1 uncultured Bacteroidales bacterium
GCGGCAGGGGCGCAAAGCCCCTAAGAGCGTCCTTGATATCTATTGCGTAACTCGTTTGTGGTTTTCGCCCTGCAAACATAGTGACTCATAATAGGATGAATGATGAGAAGGAAAAAAGGGGGGAATGGCCAAGGCGAAACCTTGGCTTACGGAGCAGGGGGGCTACGGTGTTAAATACTCTTCCCAAATTTAGAAGTAAGTGGAACCATGGCCTGCGGAGAAGGGTGACTACGGTGTATCTCCATAAAGGCACACAATACCTACATAATAGGATGAATGATGAGAAGAAACAAAGGGGAAATGGCCAAGGCGAAACCTTGGCTTACGGAGAAGGGTGGCTATGGTGTGAAAAACTTCTCTTTGGTTTAGAAGTAAGTGGAAACTCATAGCATGGTAGAATGTATTAGGTTTGGAAGTAGGTCGATAGGTGAGATAAACAGCGGGATTTGTTACATTTGGAAGGCCCTTGGAGGGGATTTCCGACCGAAACCTGGTTGTGCGTGCCACCTAAATTGAGAAATAATTTGGAAATATCGTTATTTATGAGTATATTTGCGCCGTATAAATTGCAATTTTTCTACCATGATTAAATATACAGAGAACGCATCATTGCGACCCTATAATACGTTTGGCTTGAACGCTAAGGCTGCACTTTTGGTGGAGTACACCGCCGAAGAGGACTTGCCGTTGATCTTTGCCGACGAGCGGGTGAAGAACCGTCCATTCCTGCACGTCGGAGAAGGGAGCAACCTGTTGTTCACCAAAGATTTTGACGGCGTCGTGCTGCATAGTGGCATCCGAGGCATCAAGCCCGCCTCGCAGACCGAGGACGTTGTGCTGCTGGAGTGCGGAGCCGGCGAGAAGTGGGATCAGGTCTGCGAATGGTGCGTGGATCGTGGTTTCTATGGCATCGAGAACCTCTCGGCCATCCCCGGAGAAGTGGGTGCTGCCGCTGTGCAGAACATCGGAGCCTACGGCATGGAGTTCAAGGATGTAGCCGTTGCCATCTCGGTTTATGACGTGGAGCAGAACAAGAACGTCATCATCAGCGCCTCCGATTGTCAGTATGGTTATCGGACCAGTCTCTTCAAGCAGCCAGCCTATCGCAACCGCTTCATCGTCACCCATGTGTTGTTGAGTCTGTCGCGCAAGGCCCTCTTTCTGCTGGATTACGGCAACATCAAGGCCGCGTTGTTGGAGAGGGGCTTTTCGTTGGCGCAAGGGTCCGATAAGCGCAAGCCCGTTCGCAACCTGCGCGGCAAGCAGATAACGCTCCATGCCATGCGCGAAACTATCTGCGCCATCCGTGCTGCCAAGTTGCCCGACCCGCATGTGATGGGCAATGCGGGCAGTTTCTTCAAGAACCCCATCCTCCCGAGGATGGTCTATGACACCCTGAAGGGAGAGTATCCAGACATGCCCATGTACGAGGTCGATGACACGCACGTCAAAGTGCCTGCCGGTTGGCTCATCGAACGGTCAGGTTGCAAGGAGCGGCATGTAGGCGATGCTACCGTCTATCCGTTGCAATGCCTGGTGTTGGTGAACCGAGGTCATGCTTCGGCCAACGACATCATCCAACTGGCGGCATTGATTGTCGAAGCCGTTCAGGAGCGATTCGGCATCAAGATTGAGCCGGAAGTCAATTATATTTGATTGCATAAAAGTTTTTGCTTTGAAAATAACTTTCTTAGGAACAGGCACTTCTAGCGGTGTGCCATTGCCTACTTGTACATGTGCGGTGTGTACCTCTAAAGACCCACGTGATAACCGCCTACGTTGCTCTTGTCTGGTAGAAACAGACGATGGCAAGATTATTCTGGTGGATTGTGGTCCCGACTTCCGCCAACAGGCGTTGCGTTCGGGATTGAGTCATCTGGATGCTTTGTTGGTGACCCACAATCACTTTGACCACATCGCAGGCCTTGATGACTTGCGCGCCTTCAGTTATACAAAGCCATTGTCTGTTTATGCCGACAGTTTGGTGAGCGAGTCTTTTCGGAGCCGCTTTGACTATATCTTCGTGCATCGCTATCCTGGTACCCCAAAGCTGGAATTGCACACCGTGATGCCCGAAGAGACATTCCAGATAGGGGAGACCACCATCCAGCCGTTGCTGGTCTATCATGGACAGTTGCCCATCTATGGTTGGCGCATTGGCGGGTTGGCCTACATCACCGACTGCACCCATATCCCTGAGCCGGAGTGGAAGAAGTTGGAGAATGTCGATACCTTGGTGCTCGATGCCCTGCGTTGGACCGAACATCCTACCCACTACAATGTGCCTCAGGCTTTGGCCGTGGTGGAGCGAATGCATCCTCGACAGACCTACTTCACCCACATGTGCCACGATATTGGCCTCTATGTTGAGACCGAGAAGAAACTCCCCGAAGGCGTGCATTTGGCCTACGACGGATTGGTAGTTAATATATAGGCGAGACAAAAACTGAGGAATTCAGGTTTTTCGTTTTCGTCATTGTTTATTTTCGTTA
>CACYQQ010000259.1 GCA_902776605.1 uncultured Bacteroidales bacterium
AGAACGAGCAGAAACCATTCGCGCATTCTGACTTTGAGCCCGGTATTCTGAGAATCCTTTGAGCTCTGAGGATCGGTAACTTCAACTACACCGGATACTTCTGAAGCGGCGATCTTTGCAACGGATGCTATCACTTCTGTGGAAATCTTGAGTTTTCCGCTTGAAGCGCCTGTATCTTCTGCATTCTTAGCTTGAAGGCTTTCTATCTCAGCCATCAGCTGGTTAATTTTCTCTATCATTTGACAAATTCGATGATTATCTATATTTTTTGCGCGGCAAAGATAATAAATTCAAAGTGAAAAAGCAAACTTTCGCAAAAAATAATTATTTTTGCAGCTCATTCCGGGACTTTCTCCTGCGTTTTTCAACATCTGTATTCTATTTTTCCTTCCTCTATGTGTTCCAACTCCACCTTCTATATTCTTGGATTGAGCGGCGGTCCCGATAGCGTGGCACTGCTGCATTGGATGTGTCGTGAGCACGACAAGGAACATCTCTTGGTCACTCATTGCAACTTCCACTTGCGGGGAGAGGAGTCGATGCGCGACCAGTTTTTCTGTCAACAACTCTGTCGGCAGATGGAGGTCCGACTGATTGTCAAGGACTTCGACACCCGCGCCTACATGGAGGAACATCATGTTTCGTTGGAACTGGCAGCCCGCGAGTTGCGTTATGCGTGGTGGGAACAACTGGCTCAGGAACAAGAGGTTGCCACGGGTCTACCTGTGCAGATTGCCGTTGGCCACCACCGTGATGACAGTATCGAGACTTTGCTGATGAACCTCATGCGCGGCACGGGCATCAAAGGCTTGGTAGGCATTCCTGCCACCAACGGAAGAATCATCCGCCCCCTGCTCCACCTCTCCCGCACCGAGATTCTCACCTATCTGGAGGAGCATCACCTATCTTATATCACCGACAGTTCCAACCTGGAGAACGAGGCAACGCGCAATAAAATCCGCAACCAACTTCTCCCCCTCATGGAGCAAATCAATCCCCACGTGCGTGAGGGCATTACCAAGACCATTCACCTTCTGCAAGAGACGCAACGACTGGAGTCTCTCCAACTGGATGAAATTTTCTCCACCACTCAGCACCTCCGTGCAGCCAGCGTGGAGTGGGACGAATGGCTTGTCCCTGAGTCGGTTACGTCGTCCAGCGAGGTTGACAGCCTCTTTCACCACTGGCAGGAACGTCACCCCTTGGCCATGCGCCACGGCCGCTTGTTCTACACCGCCATTTCTGACCTTTCGGGTCAGACGTACAACCTTCACGCGGAGGAACTTACCTTACCCGTTCCACCCTTCTCTCCCGACCGTGAACTCTTCGACCTCGACACTTTGTCGCTCCCCCTCTCCTGTCGTCATTGGCGTGAGGGCGACCGCCTCCAACCGCTTGGCATGAAGGGCACGAAACTGGTTTCTGATCTCTTCTCCAATGCCCATTTCTCCCCCAACCGCAAAGCCACCACGTGGATCATCACCGATGCCTCCGACCGCATCCTTTGGGTCGTTGGTCTCCGTGTTGCCGACTGGAGTAAGATTACCGCTGGAACTCAACGTATTCTGGCTGTCGACGTACCAAAATAAACATCCTGAACCGAGGCTTTTGTTTCAAACTATAAATCAAAAAACTTATAAGACTAATGCCCAATAAATACACTTTTCCAATACAAATTAGATGGCTTTCGTACACTTTTCCAAGGTAAAAACAGGACAAAAATGACATTTTTCCAAAATTTCGAAAGGGCGATTTTGGTGAATTGTTGTATCACTATTCGGTCAATTGCATAATGCTTATGCTCTAAATATACTAAAGTTGACTTTTTCTCGACCTTCTGCCTTTTTTCTCCCTTTTAAAGGTAGCAAGAAGGCAGAAGGTCAGTAGAAGGTCAAAAGCCGGTCAATAGGAGGAGAAGGGGGTGAAGAGAAGGTCGAAAAATATGCCGAGTCAGGCAAAACCAAGCCAAACCGGCGACCCACACCCGTCTAGAGTGTAGGCCGCCGGTTTGGCTTGGCTTATGAATATGGATTCACTTCAATATCTGCTCAATTCGGTCGAGTTCTTCGGCCGAGAAGGGGGCGGACTGGAGGACGCGGAGGTTGTCCTTCATCTGCTCGACCGACGAGGTGCCGATGATGACGGAAGTCACCTTGGGGTTGGCAAGCACCCAAGCCAACGCCATTTGGGCAAGCGATTCGCCGCGCTGCTTGGCCAACTCGTTGAGCAATTGCAGTTTACGAAGCAGTTCGGGGGTGAGTCGGTCGGGCGTCAACGCCTCACGACGTGCCATGCGGCTGCCCTCGGGAATGCCCTCCAGGTAACGGCCAGAGAGAAGTCGTTGTTCGAGGGCAGAGAAGCCGACATAGCCGGCGCCAGTCGCCGCTGCCGTATCGATGGAGGTATCGTCGCGCACCAGCAA
>CACYQQ010000260.1 GCA_902776605.1 uncultured Bacteroidales bacterium
GACAACGGCAATCTGGTGCGCGAAGGCCATTATGTGAATGGCGACCGCCAGGGTGCATTCCGCTATTACGAGGATGGCCAGAAAGTGGTAGAAGAGACCTGGAGCAAGGGTGTGCTGCGTGATAAGCTGGTACGCCTGAAAGTGCCCGAGGAGATGTTCGTTTCGGTCAACGACATCAATTTCATGGTCCCTCAGGGCAAGAACAAGACCTTGGTCTATCTGCCCGACGGCACCAAACTGCTCGACGAGGAAGAGCCGGAGCGTTTGTATGACCATGTGGGCGACGGTCGGTTCACCCTAGCCAATAAGGAGGCACGTATCATGGTTGCCACCGAGTTGATTGTCGGCACCACGCGCGACAGCGAAGGCCGGGAAATCCTAAGCCTCGACCCCATGCCCGATTTCGTGATCTATCCCGATGAAGACTGCGTAAAGATGTTGAAGAGTCTGCAGATGCAGAAAGAGACGATTGACGCAGGCGGGCAGTTTGACTTCGATTAACAAAAAAAGGGGACACCAATCGGTGCCCCCTTTCCCATTAAACACTATTACAAAATCCTATTTAGGTAAAACAAAAAAACCTAAGCATTTGATTGATGACTTGATAAAGCCTTTTTTCTCTCTCAAATGCGTTTGCAAAAATACCAATAATTTCTGATTTGGCAAATGTTCCGATTGCTTTTTAAATCTTTTTAACCATATATGGATGTAGCTACCCACACCTTGGGATGTAAGTTAAACTTTGCTGAAACCAGTCATTTGCAACGCAAGTTTTCGGATGCCGGGTTTAACATAGTGTCGTATAAAGAAAAAGCGGATTTGTACATCATAAACACCTGTACAGTGACCGCTGTCGCAGAAAAAAAGTGCAGAAATGCCATCCGCCAGGCACGTTCGCAAAACCCTTCGGCAGTGATAGCCGTGATAGGTTGTTTTGCACAAAACGGGGAGCAGCAGGTAGCGGCGATTCCAGGAGTGGATATCATTGTCGGAAACGACAGGAAGATGCTTCTGCCCGAGCTAGTTCAGCAGTATATGCGAGAAAGAACTCAGGATGGTGCAAGCGGGCAGCCATGTATTATCAATCCGCAGCCGCGCAGTTTTGTGCCCTGCTATTCGGGAGGCGACCGCACCCGTACCTTTTTCAAGATACAAGATGGTTGCGACTACTTCTGCACCTATTGCGCCATTCCGATGGCACGGGGCAGAAGCCGTTCTGCCACGATTTCCGAGACGGTGGCGATGGCCCGCCGTATTGCTGCAGAAGGAGCACGCGAGGTGGTTCTGACGGGTGTCAACACCGGCACTTTCGGTCAGGCACATGGCGAGAAGTTTATTGACCTGTTGCGCGAGCTGGACAAGATAGAGGGAATAGTGCGTTACCGTATTTCGAGCATCGAGCCTAACCTTATCTCTGAGGAGATTGTCGACTTCGTTGCTGCGTCGCGAGCATTCCTGCCCCATTTCCATATCCCCCTTCAGTCGGGGTCGGACAAGGTGCTGAGGATGATGCACCGGCATTACGACACGGCGCTCTATGCCAACCGTGTGCAGTATATCAAGCAGGCGATGCCCCATGCCTGTATCGCTGCCGACGTCATTGCCGGCTTCAACGGCGAGGATGAGCACGAGTTCGAGATTGCGAAACAGTTTATATCCTCTCTGCCCATCTCTTATCTGCATGTCTTCCCCTACTCCGACCGTCCCAACACGGCTGCTTTGAAGATGGGGGAGAAGGTGCCGGTTTCAGTCCGGAAGGCCCGGGGTGCCGAGTTGCACGCCCTCTCCGAGACAATGCGTCATGCCTTTGTGGAAAGCCAGATGGACACAGAGCATACGGTACTATGGGAGCATACCCGTCACCTGCTCGACGGCAAGCCTGTAATGCAGGGCTGGACGGAAAATTACATCCGGCTACAACGCCCTTACGATGAAGTTTATATCGGACAAGTCACGCCGTTCAGAGTCTCCCATTCAACAGTTGTTGAAAACTTCGTTTGTGAAGATTGAAAAAAAAGTGTATTTTTGCTCCTTTATTCGGAACACAAAATATAGAAATAAGGTATTGTTATTCTTGTAATTATCAATTCAATCATATATAATTATTAGTCATTTTTTACATTATTAATCCATCATGAGCGGTCTTTTTGGAGTTATCAGCAACAAGCCTTGTGCTACAGACCTTTTCTATGGCACCGATTACCATTCGCATCTCGGCACCCGTCGTGCCGGCCTCAGCACCATCGACAATGGTGTGATGCACCTCAACATCCACAACATCGAGAACACCCAGTTCAAGAGCAAGTTCTCGGTCGACATCCACGAGATGAAGGGGGATAAAGGCATTGGAGTTATCAGCGATACGGATGCCCAGCCCATTGTGTGCAATTCCCATC
>CACYQQ010000261.1 GCA_902776605.1 uncultured Bacteroidales bacterium
CACAACCGCACTGAGAACGAGCGTCTGGTATCCTTCGATGAGGATGTCCGTGAATATAAACTCACCCGTTATCAGCGCACCAACCACTCCACTTCCATCAACCTGCGTCCTATCGTGAAGAAGGGTGACAAGGTCAAGAAAGGGCAGGTGCTCTGTGAGGGTTATGCCACCCAAGGCGGCGAGCTCGCTCTTGGCCGCAACATGATGGTCGCGTTCATGCCGTGGAAGGGATACAACTTCGAAGATGCTGTTGTTATCTCCGAGCGCGTTGTACGTGAAGATATCTTTACCTCGGTTCATGTCGAGGAATACACACTTGAAGTCCGCGAAACCAAGCGTGGCCTCGAGGAGCTCACTCGCGACATCCCCAATGTCAGCAATGATGCCACCAAGGACCTCGACGAAAACGGTATCATCCGCATTGGTGCCGAAGTCAAGGAAGGCGACATCCTTATTGGTAAAATCACCCCCAAGGGTGAGTCCGATCCCTCTCCGGAAGAGAAACTGCTCCGCGCCATCTTCGGCGACAAGGCCGGCGATGTGAAAGACGCCTCTCTCAAAGTGCCGCCTTCGGTCCGTGGCGTAGTCATCGACAAGAAACTCTTCGCCCGTATTATCCGCGACCGTAAGCAGCGTGCCAAGGAGAAAGAGCTTCTGGCCAAACCTGAAGAGGAGTACAATCAGGAGTTGAAAGAACTCAAGGAAAAACTCGTCGACCGTCTGCTCATCATTCTGGCCGGCAAGACCTCCAATGGTGTATACACCAACCATAAAGAGGAAGTGATACCCAAGAAGGTCAAGTTCACCTCCAAGGCTCTTCACGCTATCGACTATACCGAAATCAGCCCCAACAAGTGGACTTCTGACAAGGAGACCAACGACCTTATCAAAGACCTCTTGAACAACTACAATATCAAGAACCGCGAAATCAACGGACGCTTCACCCGTAAGAAATTCGCTCTTACCGTCGGCGACGACCTCCCGAGCGGAATTGTCCAGATGGCCAAAGTCTACATTGCCATGAAGCGCAAACTGCGCATTGGTGACAAGATGGCAGGCCGTCACGGTAACAAGGGTATTGTCTCCAAGATTGTCCGTGCCGAGGATATGCCTTTCCTTGCCGACGGTACCCCTGTCGACATCGTGCTGAACCCTCTGGGCGTGCCTTCGCGTATGAACCTGGGTCAGATTTATGAGACCGTCCTTGGTTGGGCCGGCAAGAAACTCAACAAGCGTTTCAAGACCCCGATTTTCGACGGTGCCACCCTCGAGCAAATCAACGGATACATGCGTGAGGCCGGTCTACCTGAGAATGGCCGTACCTACCTCTACGACGGCGAAACCGGCGACCGCTTCGACCAGCCTGCTACCGTCGGTTATATCTACATGCTCAAACTGCACCACATGATTGACGACAAGATGCACGCACGCAGCATTGGACCTTACTCTCTCATCACCCAGCAGCCCCTTGGCGGTAAAGCCAACTTCGGTGGTCAGCGTTTCGGAGAGATGGAGGTCTGGGCTCTGGAGGCTTTCGGTGCCTCGCATGTGTTGCAGGAAGTCCTCACTGTCAAGTCCGACGATGTCATGGGACGTGCCAAGGCATACGAGTCGATTGTCAAAGGCGACAACATGCCCGTCCCCGGCATCCCCGAGTCGTTCAACGTCCTTGTCCATGAACTCCGTGGCCTTGGATTAGAGGTAACATTTGATTAATTCTGAATTAGGACTGCCAACCAAAAGGAAACAGTTTTAGTTCTTAATTCATACAAAAATAAGATGGCTTTTAAACAAGAATCACAGTTAAGGAATGATTTCAATTCGATAACCGTCAGCCTGGCCTCGCCCGAGTCAATCAAAAAACGCTCTTTCGGCGAAGTGACCAAGCCTGAGACTATCAACTACCGCACCTACAAGCCCGAGCGCGACGGCCTCTTCTGCGAGAAGATTTTCGGCCCCACTCGCGACTGGGAGTGCCATTGCGGAAAATATAAGCGCATCCGCTACAAAGGCATCGTCTGCGACCGTTGCGGTGTCGAGGTTACCGAAAAGAAAGTCCGTCGCGAGCGCATGGGACACATCGAGCTTACCGTCCCTGTCGCCCACATCTGGTTTTTCCGTTCCCTTCCCAATAAAATCGGAACCTTGCTTGATGTCCCTAGCAAGAGACTCGAACAAGTAATCTATTACGAAAAATTCATCGTGCTCCAGCCCGGCAAAGCCATGCTGAATGAGATGCCGGTCAAGAAACTCGACCTTCTCACCGAGGAGGAATACTACGCCATCATGGAAAACCTCCCCGAAGGCAACGACCAGCT
>CACYQQ010000262.1 GCA_902776605.1 uncultured Bacteroidales bacterium
ATTCATCCTCGGCTATGACCGACTCGACAAAAACCTGGATGTCGCCATGCGTGAGAACGCCGTGATGAAGCTTGAGGCAGACTATAAGACCACCTATCACGGCTTCGATCCCAACTCCATCGACTCCTACATCCTCTTCGAGTTGATGCAGAACAGCTTCATGGAGCAATCCCTGCGCATGGCGGAACAGGTGCAACAACGTTTCGTCGGGCACCTCAACCGTGCCGATCGCGGTGTACGACAAGCCGGGTTCTGGGTACTGCTCAAGACCGCCTGTCCGTCCATCCTCTTCGAGATGGGATTTATCAGCAACCCCGAGGAAGAACGCTTCCTCAACAACGATAGTACGATGACCATGATGGCGACCCATCTTGTCGATGCTTTTGGCGCCTATACCCATCGTATAACGGCTGTCGCTCCTCAGCCTCCCGTGGAGGAACCGCAACCTGCTGTCGAGACTCCCCAACAAGAACGGGACAATAACGGACCAAAAACGGGAGAGAAACGGGAGCTGAACGAGAGCACTCTGCCTCCTCGGAGTGCCAATCCGCAACGTTACTATGCCGTTCAGATATGTGCTTCTCGCACCCTCCTCGCGGAGGATGATCCTAAACTCAAAGGCCAAAAATGCGAATGGCGTAAAGTGGGAGAATGGTACAAATACTACACCGCGGTGGATACCGACCGCAATAAAGTCGTCGAAGCGCAAAAAACCATCAAAAAACTCTTCCCCGACTGCTGGATAGTTACTTTTGAAAGATAATCAATTATGAAATACGCACGCGAAATCAAGGTCGGCGTCCTCGCCACCATCTGTCTTTTCCTCCTCTTCTTTGGATTCAATTTCCTCAAGGGAGTCAATATCTTCTCACCCACCAATGCCTACCACGGCCGCTTCGACAACATCCACGGGCTCGAAGAACAGGCCGTCGTCCTCATTCGTGGTTACAAAGTGGGGCAGGTGGATAATATCGACTACGATTTTTCGGCCGATAGTGCTTTCACAATCGATATCTCTATCAATCGCGATATCGTCCTGCCGCAAGGCACGCGTATGGCGCTCATCGCCAATGGCCTGCTGGGCGGAATGGCTATCGAACTCCAGTTGCCGGATTCGTCTGTCAGCGGCGAGTCTGTCGCGCACGGCGCTTTCCTGCCTACCACCTTCGTGCCCGGTATGATGGAGAGCCTGCAGGGCGACCTGCTTGCCCATGTCGATGCCGCTGTGCTCAATATCGACTCACTCGTTTCCCAGGTTAAGGGCCAACTGGCGGGCAATCATATCCAGTCTACGCTCCGGAACGTAGATCGTATCTCCGGCGACCTTACCGATGTCTCTTCCGATCTGCGCCATCTGATGAACACCAAAGTGCCCGTTATCGTAGATAACGCCGACACCGCGGTGGCCAACCTCAATGCCATCATTGCTGACATCAAAGAGGCTGATCTAAAAGCCACTGTTGCACGCGTGGACAATGCCATCGACAATGTCAACGGACTCATCACCGATGTGCGCTCCGAGCAAGGCACGCTGGGCCAACTTATCTACAACAAGTCGCTCTACAACCATATCGACGCTACCGTCATCTCGGCCGACTCGTTGCTCACCGATCTCAAGGCACACCCCAAACGCTATGTCCACTTCTCCGTCTTCGGGAAGAAGGACAAGTAAGCCGTATCTAAACACAACATATCGTGTTTGAAAGGAGAGATTTTTGGCAAAATCCTTATTTGTACTTTGTCTAAATAACAAAAAAATGCAATAAAATTTAATGCGCCGAAAATCAAGGGCTTCGACCACTTTTTAACAAAAAAATGCATTTTCCTCTTGCATATTCCAAACTCCCTATAAATCAATTAGTTACATGTTAATAACTCTTGTAATTCATTGATATTCAAATGTTTAACACTAAGTGCCTAATAATCCGAGAGTTACGCTTTGAGCCATTTTGCTATCTCGGATGACGATTTGGTCAATCCAAAAATTTGTTGTACCTTTGCACTCGATTTCGGCAAAACCGATTTTCACAAACAATCGAAAAATGACGCAAAACGTGCAACAACAATGGGCGCAGTGTCAGACCATCTTGGCTGACAACATGACGGCAAGTGCTTACCAGACTTGGTTCGCCCCCATCGTACCCCTTCAGTTCGCTGAGGGCGTACTCGTGTTGCAGGTGAAGTCGCAGTTTGTGGCGGAGTATATCGAGGAGAACTACATCCCCTTGCTCTCTGCTGCTATCTTGCGCGTGTTTGGACAAGGTACGCGCCTGGAGTATCGCGTGCTTATC
>CACYQQ010000263.1 GCA_902776605.1 uncultured Bacteroidales bacterium
CTCTGGGTCGTAGGTGCAGAGGATGTTGGTAATCTTACCCTCGGCATCCTTCTCTACGCCCGTACACTTGATGATGTAGGCCGACTTGAGACGTACCTCCTTGTCGATGGTGAGACGGAAGAATTTCTTCTCGGCTACCTCCTGGAAGTCCTCACGCTCGATGTACAATTCGCCGCTGAATGGCATCTGGTGTGCGCCGCTGCCCTCCTGCTCAGGGTTGTTGTCCATCTCGCACATCTCTACCTTGCCGGCAGGCCAGTTGGTGATGGTGAGCTTCACAGGGTCGATGACACCCATGATGCGGGTAGCATTCTTGTTGAGGTCGTTACGTACGGCATTCTCAAGCAGACGGATGTCGTTCAACGCATCGTACTTGGTATAGCCGATGGTGGTGATAAAGTCACGGATAGACTGTGGGGTGTAACCACGACGACGCAAACCGCAAAGGGTTGGCATACGTGGGTCATCCCAGCCGCGTACTACACCCGTCTCGACCATATTGCGCAGGTAACGCTTAGACATGACGGTATGGGTGAGGTTCAAGCGGTTGAACTCGATCTGACGTGGAGTATAGGTAGTACCCTTGATTTCGGCAAAAATCTTGGCAAAATATTCGTACAATGGACGGTGTACCTCAAACTCGAGCGTGCAGATAGAGTGGGTGATACCCTCCAAGAAGTCCGACTGTCCGTGAGCGAAGTCGTACATAGGGTAAGCCTGCCACTTCGTTCCTGTACGGTGGTGAGGATACTTGATGATACGGTACATGATAGGGTCGCGGAAGTGCATGTTTGGGCTGGCCATATCAATCTTGGCACGCAGGGTCATGGTGCCCTCGTCAAACTCGCCCTTGTTCATGCGGCGGAAGAGGTCGAGCGACTCCTCGGCTGGACGGTTGCGGAATGGGCTCTCTACGCCTGGCTGGGTAGGAGTACCCTTCTGCTCGGCGATGACCTCGGCCGACTGCTCGTCCACGTAAGCCAAGCCACGGCGAATCATCTCTTCGGCAAGGTCCCACAATTGCTGGAAATAGTCAGAAGCATAATACATACGGTCGCCCCAGTCGAAGCCCAACCAGTGGATGTCCTCCTTGATGGCATCTACATACTCGGTATCTTCGCGCGAAGGGTTGGTATCGTCGAATCGGAGGTTGCACTGGCCACCGTACTTGGCCGCAGCACCGAAGTCCATGCAGATAGCCTTGGCATGGCCGATGTGCAGGTAGCCGTTAGGTTCTGGTGGAAAACGGGTGTGCACCATCTTGGTGGGCGATGCCGCTACCTTACCGGCGGCGATGTCTTCCTCAATAAATTCCTCAACAAAGTTTGAGCTTTTCTTCTCGATTACGTTAGCTTCTGAAGTTTCCATAATTCATCGATGTGTTATACGTTCTATGCTATTAAAGAGCTTTTTTCTATACTTTTGCCGTTCGGGCAGAGAATTCTTCTTTTTGTCATCCTTCGGTGAGGGTATTATATGCCTTCGGAGAGGTTACGGAATGCGTATTGGAGAAATACTCTCCGTTTCGGCCGATGGGTAGGAAAATCCTCTTCGGTGACAATGGCCTCTCTGTGGCCCGAACGAGCGGTTTATTTCTTCTTTTTCTTCTTTTTCGTTACAACCAGCGTAGCAGGGTCGTATTGGTTGTTGGTGCTGAGCACCTTCTTGTCCAACAACTTGATTTGCATGATTTCCTGTTCGAACTCCTCGCCGGCATAATAGGCCAGGTCCTGAAGAATCTTCTTGTCGTCCTCCGAGGCCTCCTTGTAGGTGTCGTGGAAGTTGCGCTTCATCTGGTTGGCAATCAACTCAAAGAGTTCGATGCGCTTCTCCTTGTCCTCGATAGTGAGGGCATACTTGACCAACCCCTCCATGCGCTTGCCGTACATACGGATGCGGATGGGCGATTGTGTGTTGGGGAGTGGGGCGGGCTTGGACGACAACTCCTCCTGCTGCATCACTTCGCACGGATAGTCGATGTCCAATTCCTGGTTGGCAATGACCGACAGATGGTCCCACAAGATGTTCTTGCGGCCTGAGACGGCAGCCAGGTCGGGATACAGGTCACCCATGATTTCCACAATGGCACGGGCACAGGCATTGCGCTTCTCGCGGTCGGGGATGGTCTTGCAATAGTTGACCAACGACTGCACGTTGCGTCCGTACTCGGGTAACTTGATGATAGGGAGTTGCGTGTTGTATTCTTGCATTGTGTTGAGAGTTGTGGGTTATTGCAATTGGTTCTTGGGCAGCGTGGCAACGAATTCCTTGAG
>CACYQQ010000264.1 GCA_902776605.1 uncultured Bacteroidales bacterium
GGCTGTGGGTCAGATTAGCGAGAACGACGTCATGCTGGCTTCGGCTTCCGATGCCGTCATCGTCGGTTTCCAGGTACGTCCCAGTGCCGATGCCCGTAAGTTGGCTGAGCGCAACGGCGTGGAAATCAATACCTATTCGGTTATCTATGATGCCATTGACGACATCCGTTCTGCTATGGAGGGTATGCTCGACAAGGTCATCAAGGAACAGGTTACCGCTGAGGTTGAGGTTCGCGAGGTTTATAAGATTTCGAAGGTCGGAACGGTTGCTGGTGCGATGGTCATCGAAGGAAAGGTTCATCGTAGCGACAAGGCTCGTCTGGTACGTGACGGTATCGTGGTTCACACTGGTGCCATCAATGCCCTGAAACGTTACAAGGACGACGTGAAAGAGGTGGCTACAAACTTCGAGTGCGGTATCTCGCTTGTCAACTTCAACGACATTCAGGTGGGCGACATCATCGAAACCTTCATGGAGATAGAGGTGGAGCAGAAGCTGTAAGTTAAGGCTGCAAGATGAAGAAGGAAAAGAAGCTGCGGTCGTTTGCCAACCGACTGACATGGTGGATTGTGATCATGATGCTGCTCGTCATGGGATTAGCATCGTGGCTCATCTACGAGGCTTCCGCCGCCTTGGTAAGGGACGAGGAGTGTAATCTCCACGAAGCTTACCTTGACACCAATGTCGAGGAAATCAAGAGAATCATCTCCGATGTCTGTACAGGTACATCCAACCATGTGCCTGAAATCGAAGAGAACCTCGGGCAGCCCGACCGCCTTCACACCTTCATGGAACGAATAGTCAACCTCAACCCTAACGTCCGTAGCTGTGGCCTCTCATTCGTGGCCGACTACTATCCACAAAAGGGACATTGGTTCTGCCCCTATGCTGTGCGAAGTGACAGTGGGCAGATAGAGACGAAGACCCTCGGCAATGCCGCCCACGACTATCTCAAGGACGAGTGGTTCACCAAGGCGGTGGAGAAAGACGAAGCCTTTTGGTCGAAACCGTTCTTCGACGGCACCGACTCCATCACGCCCTTGGTGGCCTATATAATTCCCATCCACGACAAGAAAGGGCGCGTTGCCGCTGTCCTCGGGGCCGACCTCTCTCTCAAATGGCTGAGTGAGCATTTGAAAAAGACCGATTGGGAAATCTTTTGCAAGGAATGGTCAAGCACTTACGAGGAGCGTAAAACAGGGAAAGCCAATAATCAACATGAGAAGAGGAAGCCTTTCAGTTTCATCATCACTGGCGATGGCACCTACCTTGTGCATCCTGACCAAAAACTTGTTCTACGCAAGAACTTCCTTGATTACGCCAAAAATTCTCCCGACTCTGCCGATGACTATGTCGCACGCAAAATGATGGCAGGCAAGAAAGGCTTCTATGGCATAGGAGAGGCAGAAAAGCCGGAAGAGGTGGATGTGGCAGAGGCCCAAACCATGGATTTGGAAGGCAGGGAAGTGTATCTTTTCTATGCCCCCATCAAGTACACCGATTGGTCAATTGCATTAGCCGTTCCCGCTTTCTCCATCAACATCATCGCTACCATTGTGGGATTCGTGTTGCTGATCTTCATCGCCCTCGGACTGCTTGTGGCCTTCATCGTCAGCCGTATCGTCATCCGACGTGCTACAAAACCGCTAAAGCAGCTCGCGCTATCCGCCGATGAGGTGGCAAAGGGGAATTTCAACACCCTACTGCCAGTCATCAAGCACAACGACGAAGTAGGCCTGCTCCGTGACTCTTTCGACGGCATGCAGCAGTCGCTTTCGAAATACATCGAAGAACTGAAGAAGACGACTGCGTCGAAAGCGGCTATCGAAAGCGAACTTTTGGTGGCCCACGACATCCAAATGGGCATGCTACCCAAAATCTTCCCACCCTACCCCGAGCGCGACGACATCGACATCTTCGGTTCGCTGAATCCCGCCAAGGAGGTGGGCGGCGACCTCTTCGACTTCTATATTCGCGACAACCAGATGTTCTTCTGCATCGGCGACGTGTCGGGAAAGGGTGTGCCTGCCTCCTTGGTGATGGCTGTCACACGCTCACTTTTCCGCAACATTTCCGCACATTCTTCCCAACCTGACCTTATCTTATCCGCCCTCAACGAAGCCTTGTCGGAAAACAACGAGACCGACATGTTTGTCACCGCCTTCGTGGGCGTGCTCGACATGAAAACCGGCAA
>CACYQQ010000265.1 GCA_902776605.1 uncultured Bacteroidales bacterium
CTCTCCGAAGCCGAAAAAGAGTCAATCAAGCAGGAAATCAAGGCCGGATTGGAAGGCCTGAAAGGTCAGGTGCCTGGTTTGTTGGATATTACCGTGAACGTCAGCGGTCGGTTGGAGTCGTCCAACTGTGACCTGATGCTCGACAGCACACTGGAGAGTCCCGAGGCGTTGAAAGGCTATGCCGTTCACCCTGCACACGTCGCTGTCGCCAACGGTAAGGTTCGTCCTTACACCTGCCAGCGCACCTGTTTGGACTTTGAGATTGGCTAACAACCGATTGTTGTTCAACGTTTTGCAAGACAAAAGGGTCGAGTTCCAATGGCGGAACTCGACCCTTTTGTCGGTTTACTTTTTCGATGCAGTTTGCCCTAAACATTATTGGACAAGGTGTTTGCGCCGATTCGCCCTTCGTGGTTTCCGCAAGAACATCGGCATTGCCAATGCCAAGACGAGGACGGAGAAGAGCAGACCACTGATGGAACCGACGGCAAAGGAGAACCAGAACCGCTCTTCGGGTCCATCTGTGAGGAAAGGAATCAAGCCACAGATGGTCGATAGCACGGTAAGCAGGATAGGCGTAATCTTGTGGTTCCAGGCACGACGGTAGTGTCGGCCATTGTGGTTGTATTCGTTCAATAGGTAGATGCCTGCGTTGACCGTCAGCCCACAAAGCAACACCATAGCAGCAAAACCTCCTGTGCCGAACTCCACTTTGCTCCAATGGTAGGTGAGGAACGTGCCGATGAGCGAGAAGGGTATCAGCAGGATGACTATCAAGGCTTGGTAGAGACTCTCGAACAGGATGGTGCAGATGAAGAAGATGATGACAACAACCAGTCCGAGCAACCAGTATTGTTGACCCTCCTCCTGGTTCCACCGATAGCTGTTGTCCACGCAACGGAAGCCGACGGGAAACTTGGCATTGAAGGTGGCGCGCGTCTCCTTCATCAACTTGTCGGTGTAGGTCCAGGAACCCAACACGTTGAAGGCTACTCTCAACCTATATTCCTGATTCTCACGGGGAATGCAGTTCTTTGCCTTGCGTTGCTCAATGTTCATGAAGTCCGACAGACGCACATCGCGATTGCCCAGTTTGATGAACGAGTTGTTGAGCTGCCAAAGGTCCAACGAGTCGTTCTGCAAGGGGGTGAGTCGGATGTTCGATTGTCGGTTCGTCTTTCGTCGGTCCATGTCGCGGGTATAGAGCATGCTCGACAACGTGCGGTAGATATCTTGCACGCGGACGCTGTCCATGACCAGTTTTTCGTGGTCATATTCCATATAGAACTCATCTTCCTGATCCCTACTACCGGGTATTTCGATGATGATGTCGGTGACGCGACCTCGGCTCGACAGGTACTTCTCGATATCTTCGGCGTAGCGGTAGAGTTGGTCGTAATCGTAACCAGCAATCTCGATGCTGTTGCTGCGATATTGCAGGTTGAGCGAATTACTGAATCCACGAGGGTTGACACCGTAGGTACTCCAGTCAGCGCCACCGATGGAGATAAGTTTGCCTATGACTTGATTCTCAAGCATATAGGGGAAAGAGGTTTCCAATGCTTCGGGTTTGAACCAGACGTTGATGTAGGCTCCTCGACCATTGATGGAGGTCTCAAATCGGCGTATTTCATCGTATTGCGACAGGAATGCCTCGACCTCTTGCACTTTCTCGTTGAGTTGGAAAGCCGTTCCGCCCAAAGGCATCTGACCTCGGATGTGCAGTTGCATCTCTTCCTTTTCGGGCTCGTAGCGGTTGGTCTTGAGCGACTCGATAAAGAGGATCAACGCCCAGGCAAACAGACCGGCGAAGAGGGCCAACAGTATCCAGCGCCAGACTTTATGGGTGGCGATGCGGATGTAAACACCATACACTTTGTTCCATACCATCATCATTTTCAGGTGTTTGGGCTTGCCTTGCAACCGACCTCGGTAGGCGAACTTCTCTGTGAGGGCAGGAACATAGACATAGGCCACAAGAATAGCGACCACGAGGTTGATGATGACTATCCACGAGAAGTCGAACAGTTCGTTGCGCAGGGCCTCGGGCATCCAGAAGATGATGACCAACGACCCGATGGTGGTCAGCATGGCCCCCAAGATGCCGCTGAATGCTTTCCGGTCACGATAGTAACTGTAGTGATCGACCATCACGATGGTGGAGTCGATGATCAGACCCAACGAAACGGCAAATAGGCAATGACAGCTATTAACAGATTGGCTGCCAGGGAGATAGTGATGATGGTGAGGTAACGCCAGTTGCGTCGGCTCAACCAGACAAACAACAGCAGGATCAGTAGCGAGAGTCCGCTGCGACGGATGGTGGTCTCGAAGGCTGAGAACTGTTCTTCGGCGCGGTCGTAGTTCAACTTGAAGTGCAGGGGATGCATCACAACGGAAGTGTCTTGTGCCGATTCCCATTGGTTGACGCACTCCTTGACGTCTTGTGCTAATCGGTTGATATTCTGGTCCTCCTCGGCCTGCACGTTGAGGTAAACGGTGTTCATGCCGTTGACGCGGAAGTAGGAGTTGGGTTCATACTCGCGCCAACGACAGGTCGCCAGATTGTTCAGGTAGATGGTCTTTCCGTCCACCGTCTTGATGGGCAACGCTTCCAGAGCCAATCGTTCGGCATCCATCTTCAGTTTCAACGAGATACGCGAGCGGGAACCGTCGTGGTCCGACTTCATGACGTCGCCGATGATGTCTTCGCGGCCGATGAAGTCGCGAATGGCGTTCTCGATGTCATAGGCCGACAAGTGGTTGATAGCCAACATCACGGCATCGTAGGAGATCTCCAGATAGAAGTTGCTGCCGCCCGAGATTTGGATGTCGCGGATGCCCTTGATGCGTTCCAACAGAGGTTTGAGTTCCTCCTCGGCGGTCTTTCGGATCTCCAGGTCGGGCATGTCGGCATTGATTTGCCACGTCAGCAAGGGCCGGTTCTTTTCAGGGGCGTTGCTGCTGGTCACCACTTCTCCGCCTGACAAAGTGGGCCAG
>CACYQQ010000266.1 GCA_902776605.1 uncultured Bacteroidales bacterium
GGAAATCTACAAGTTCTACGACAAGGCCAGGGAAGAATACGCTCAAACCGGAAAGTTCGACTCTCTCTACAACCTGTACCTTGAGAAACTCTACCGAAAAAACGAGTGGCACCGCTACATAGAAACCGCGGAAAACAAAGAAGTGGAAGCCAAGATAGTCGGGCTCAACGATACCGCCTGCATAGTCCTTGAATACCGCGACGGTTCCCGCAAAGCCTTTGCCTTCAAGGAAATCTCATACATCATCTGAGGCTCGGCGATTGCAGGCAAAGCACCATCGCCGACCCTAGCGGAAAAGCAGGCTGAAGGTGGTCTTCTCCGCAGTGGAGGACTTGAGGCTGATCTGACCGTTGTGCATCCTCATTATCTGGCTTGAGATGGCAAGTCCTATACCGCTTCCGTCTTGCTTGGTGGTGTAGAACGGCACGAACATCTGCTTCTGGGCTTCCGGGGTTATCGGCTCCCCGTCGTTTGAAACTTCTATAATGGTAACGTCGGACGAATCAATCCTGGCTTCCATATTTATGGTCCGGGCCTTGGCCTGAACTGCATTCTTTACCAGATTGATAAGAATCTGAAGTATCTGCCCCCTGTCTGCAAACAGAATCACGTCATCAGAGCGTTCTGCAAATGAAAGACTTGCACCGGAGGATGCCAGTTGCTCCGAAGTAAGCTCCATCACTTCTGAAGCAAGGTCCCTCACATAGAACACGCTCTTGACAGGAGGAGCCACCCTGGTGAGGTTGCGGTAAGATTCCACGAACTGGATCAGAGAACGGGAAGATGATGCAATAGTGTCCAGACCGTCCCTGAGGGCCTTTCGCCTCTCCTGCGTCAACTCATCCCCTTCAGGCTCAAGATATGAGACCAGAGCATCGCTGAGCGAGGAAATAGGAGTGACTGTATTCATGATCTCGTGGGTCAGGACCCTGATGAGCTTTGAGTAAGCCTCCTCCTGGTTAGTCTCCAGTTCCTCTGTAACATCGTTGAAGGAAACTATCCTCACGTTCCTTCCCTGCACAAGGGCGGAGGACTTGGACATCACTATTGTCTTCTGGGAACTCTCGTTGTAGAAGCTTGCCTTGTTCTTCTCTGGGTCGGACACTTCTTTTTCAGCGATAAAAGCCGCGGCCAGATTGTTGTCTATTATCCTGAGTTGCTTGATGTTGACAAGAGAAGCCAGTCCGAGAATCTGAAGCGCCCGGCTGTTACTGTAAGTGATTGCGCCTGAAGAGGTGTCAAACACTACGATTGCGGCTTTAAAGACGATTTGCTTAGTCTTCATGGAATCACTGGAAACGTGGTTAGTAAAGACACTGTTAGTGGTACTTTCCATATTGAGGATTCGTTGGTGATAAGTGCAAAAAAACTCACGATGGACGAATTCGCCAAGTTCTATTTATTTGACGCTGATTTGATTATACAAGAATCCGATACTCTCCTTATGAGAGACAGTACTGCCATTATCGCCCGAAGTGGCGACTGCCGCATCATCGTTAGAGGCACGATGACTCTAGGTCAGGGGATCATCTTTGAGGCTCGCGATGGTGCCAACCTTGAAATCATTTTCGAAAACGATGCCGACCTTTCCGTTAGCAAGGCCACCTTCATCAACTGCGATCTGGTCTTGCCACAAGAGAACGTCACCTTCTCCAGTTGCCATTTCAAGGGTACCCCGCTTTCAATAACAAGATTAACTAACGGCTCAAACAACGGCGAAAAGACAGCCTCTGTCATAGGTTGCGACTTCGATGCCAACGGCCGCAGCATTACCAACGCTGTGTACATCAACGGATACCCTCGCTATGTTGTCCGTGAATGCAAGATTGGGCTCTCGAGCGACGGCACATTTACCAATGGCATTTTCATCAAATATTGTGGAAGCAACAACGGGTTGAAGAGCGTGAGCGGCAATACGATAAAGGGATGTTCAGGTGTCGGATTGCTAATGTTCGCCTCAAAAGGTGATGTGACTATGAACACCATTGCCGGCAACAAATATGGTGTGCAATTTTTGAACGACTGTAACATTGGTCTTTTTGGAGGCGACTGTCAAGCCCTTTATGCCGACAGTACGCAATACATCCATGGGAGCGATTCAAACGAGGTATACATGGCAGGCAGTAGCATTCCCGCTACGTTTAGGTACAATGCCATAATTGGCAGCGGCGACAACCCCTTTGTAT
>CACYQQ010000267.1 GCA_902776605.1 uncultured Bacteroidales bacterium
TTTGTCTCTCGTAGGGCAATGGAACACGCATACCTATCAGGGCAATAACAGACAACGTGCCCGTCTCTCCCGCTTGACGAAAGAGGCTGGAATACCCTTCTGGCAAAGCGAAACAGGCTCAGGTGGAAGAGGGCTGGAAGGCAATTTGAAGCTCACTCAACGCCTCTTCGATGATATCCGCATCATGCAACCTGAGGCTTGGCTCGACTGGCAATACATGGAGGAGTGGGGCGACCAGTGGTGCCTGATAAACGGCAGTTTCAGAAGGCAATTCTATCGCAAGGTCAAGAACTACTTCGTTCGCCAGCAATGCAGCCGTTTCATCAAGCGAGGCTACGATATTCTCCAGTCCGATTGCCCCCAAACCCTTGCCGCCATCAACCCCTCTCGCGACACATTAACACTGGTACTTTTGAACGAAGGCGAAGAGACTACACATGAGATAGCGTTGGATAATTTCACGATTTCACAACCCAACAGCATAAAGATTTTCCGCACTTCTCAAGACGAGAACCTTGCAGAGATAAAGGATGGATTCAGCCTCGAGGACAAATCACTCAACATCATTATATCTCGACAATCAATCACAACTATAGTTGTTCCAATTCATGATACAGAATAAATTGAAGAAGTTAGTGAAATACATCACGCATCCGAGCAAGATTTACATATACATTACTTATCGCATCGTTCGCATCATTGATGGCTTTCACGACAGGCGTATATGCGGCTACGACCTTACCAAAAGAAGAGTCACCAACATCGAAGGCGGCAATCACTATGCACCCACTTGCTACTGGACGCTCGACGAGATGTTCAGAAATACGAAGTTCACAGAAAAAGACCATATTGTTGACGTTGGTTGCGGAAAGGGACGCGTGTTGGTGTGGTGGCTCGGAAAAGGCTTGCCAGGCAAAGCCACAGGTATCGAGCTCGACCCCTATGTGGCAGGAGTGGCGAGGATGTGGCTGCAACGTTATCCAGAAGAGCGGGTAAGACTTATAGAGGGTGACGCTATGGAGCAGGACTATAGCGAATACACCATCGTCTACCTCTTCCGTTCCTTCACAAAGGACTTTCTCATCCGCTTCATTGAGCGGCTGGAGTCGCAACTCACCCATCCCATCCGTTTCTACTATATGAGCGACCAGTTCAGCCGTGAAGTCTTATGGAAGAGACCAGGATGGAAGGGGATCTGCCGCAGAAAGGTCTATATGAAGTATGGCCTTTGCACGTATGGAAGTCCGCAATACTATTCAATATGGAAATACGACCCACAACAAAATAATTCTTAATTCTTAACTCTTATTTCTTTATTTTTCGTATCTTTGCACTCAGAAAATGTAATAATACAATGAAAAACTACATACTAAGCTTACTTTTACTCCTTTCCCCAGCCCTTATTTTGGCTCAGGAGCCCGAACCTGTTATCGAACATACTTCTTTGGTTTTCAACGAAGTGCAAGTGGCGAATATCGACCAATACCTTGACGGCGCCCTCTGTTATGGCAGTTGGATAGAACTCTATAATCCTACTTCTGAAAGCATTCCCTTGAAGGGTACAACCATTACCGACGGCGTGAACGAATTTCGCTTCACCTCGCTTAGCGTTTGGGGGTCTGTCGAACCAGGAGGCTTCAAAGTGCTTTACTTCGGACATAGTCAGGCAGAAGGCAATTACGGAGATGGAGCCAAGACGCAGATTCCTTTCAAGTTGGAACCGGAAGGTGGCACAATTAGTCTCTTGGATTCCGAAAAGGCAGTCATTACGTCCGTCGATTATCCGCCATCCATTTCCCGTTGCTCTTATGCTTGTAGGTTAGACGGCAATGAGGATTGGGAATACACAGGAGAGCCTACACCAGGTGCTTCGAACAATAATAGCGACTTTGCCTCTTTTCGTCTTGAAGAACCAGTTGTCAGCGTCGATTCTAAAGTCTTCTCCGAAACTTTCTGGGCACGCGTAACCATTCCTCAAGGTTGTACTTTGCGCTATACCTTGGACGGAAGCACTCCTACTGCCACGAATGGTATGACAAGCTATTATGGCGTCTTCGAGATAAGCGAAACCACAATCCTTCGCCTCTGTCTCTTTCAATCGGGCATGCTGCCAAGCCCTGTGGTAACTCGCTCCT
>CACYQQ010000268.1 GCA_902776605.1 uncultured Bacteroidales bacterium
CTGGCATTCGTTTATTTCACTCCACTCCTGGGCGGTATCATCGCCGACAAGATTGGTTATGGCAAGTGCGTCGTCACGGGTCTGATTATCATGTTCTTGGGTTATCTGGGTCTGGCTTTGCCAACGCATCCCGACACCACCGGTCTCGTTGCCTTGGTAGCTGGTCTGGCATGTGTCTCTTTCGGTACCGGTCTCTTCAAGGGCAACCTCCAGGTGTTGGTTGGCAACCTCTATGACGACCCACGTTTCAGTTCCCGTCGCGATGCTGCGTTTAGCCTTTTCTATATGGCCATCAACATCGGCGCCATGTTCGCCCCATCCATGGCCAACTATATCACCAAGGAGTATTTGGCCAAGTACGATTTCGTCTATGCGGCCGATGCCAATGCCGCTTATGGCGAACGTGCCGGTGAGTATCTCACCCGTCTGTACGAGGCTTACGGTCTCTGCTTCGGTGTGGCATGTCTGTCGTTGATTCTTTCTGGTGCCATCTATTTCGGTTGCCGCAACTGGTTCAAGCATGCCGATGTCACTGCCAAGCAGGCCAAGGCTTCGGCTGCTCCTGTCGAGGAGTTGTCACCCAAGCAGACCAAGGATCGCATCGTGGCTCTTCTCTTGGTCTTCGGCGTCGTCATCTTCTTCTGGATGGCCTTCCACCAGAACGGTTCGGCATTGACCTTCTTTGCCAAGAAATATACCGACCTCACCGTCGGTGGCGGTATGCGTATCGGCTTCAATATCTTCAGTTTGGCGCTGATTGCTGCATCGGTCTATACCGGTTTCACCGCTATCCAATCGACTGTCAAGAAGACCAAAGCCATCTGCGGTGGCGTGACAGTCGCCCTCTGGTTGTGCGCCATCTCGCTCTTCATGCAGATGGAAGACCCCGTGCATGCCCAGCCTTCTGACTTCCAGCAGTTTAACCCATTCTTTGTGGTAGCCTTGACCCCATTCAGCATGGCCTTCTTCGGTGCTTTGGCCAATAAGGGCAAGGAGGTCAGCGCCCCTGCCCGTATTGCTTGGGGTATGTTGGTAGCTGCCCTCGGTTTCGTCGTTATCACCTTGGCTTCCACCGACTTGATTTCTCCTATGGACTTGGGCGACAGCACGCAGAGCATCCTTTCTCCAGGTTGGCTCATCTCGACCTACTTCACTTTGACTTTGGCCGAGTTGCTCCTTTCTCCAATGGGTATCTCGTTCGTTACCAAGGTGGCTCCACCTAAGTACAAGGGCCTCATGATGGGCGGTTGGTTTGGCGCCACGGCCATCGGTAACTACTTGAGTTCCATTCCTTCGATGTTGTGGAATCGCGTTCCTTTGATGTACAACTGGGGCATCCTCATTGCCCTCTGTCTCATCAGTGCCCTCGTGATGTTCCTCCTGCTCAAGAAGCTGAAGGCAATGACAGAATGATGCAGGTTGGTAGTTAATGGGAGTTGTCGCTTCGCTTTGGTAGTTAACAAGGAGTTAACGGACAATACTTTAAAATGCCCCCTACGTTTACGAAGTTAGTGGAGAAAATGGTCATTTGTCCATTAACTCCCAATAACTACAGTTAACTCCCATTAACTCCTAAGAATATTAAATATTTATTGTATGACTATGAAGGTTTCCGATAGAGAGTTTAAGCCCTACCTCACCAAGGAGCAGATCCGCGCTGAGGTCGAACGAGTGGCAGCGCAGATCAACCAGGATCTGCAAGGGGTGGAACGTCCGCTGTTTCTTTGTGTCCTCAACGGCGCATTTGTCTTTGCAGCCGACCTCTTCCGCTGCATCACCTTGCCCGATGCTGAGTTCACCACCATACGCCTCAAGTCGTATGCCGGCCTCTCCACTACGGGCGAAGTGAAAGTGCTGAGTGGTCTCACCGAACCCATCGAGGGTCGCACCATCGTCATCATCGAGGACATCGTCGATTCGGGTTACACCATGGACCGTCTCATTCATCAGTTGCTCGGCTTCGGAGCCCAGCAGGTCAAGGTTTGCTGTCTGTTACGCAAACCTAAGGCGCAGATTGTCAAGAACCTGCAAGTCGATTACTGCTGCTTTGAAATCCCCAACGACTTCATCGTCGGCTATGGCCTGGACTACAACGAACAGGGTCGTAACCTTCCTGACATCTGGGTGGTGCAG
>CACYQQ010000269.1 GCA_902776605.1 uncultured Bacteroidales bacterium
GAGCAGGCCAATCCACGCGGAGGGGGCTATGGAGAGGTTGAGAAACCCTTTCACCACATTGTAGTTGGCTACGCTCTTCTCGTTGGTGAGCAAGTATTCGCCTATCTCCTTTGCGGTGTCTTCGGGCTTCTTCTTCGACATTTTCAGGAAAGGGAATACCACGAGGGTGAGGTTGCCCTCAAACTCACTCCTTGTCTTTTGGAGTTGAACCATTTTTTCAGGCACTTCCTGCCCGTAGAGGTCTCTGATGGCTTTCACCACCTTGTTGCTGATGTTTGACTCGATAATCATAATTAATTCTCTATGGCCTTTTTTATATCTTCGAATGTGACATTGTCTTTCTGGAGCAGATATTGTATGGTTCTGGCGTTTTCTCTCAGGTCTTTGCCTGTCAGTGCACTTGTAAGGGTGATGATGGATTCTTGGATAGAGACATCAACACCAAGCACTTTGCCTATTGAACAAAATAGGCCTAAGCCCATTGGCACATCCTCGCTGATATATCTGCAGTCTATCTTCGCAGGACCTTTGTTGGAACATTCTGCAAATTCGCGGAAAGACTGCATGGCACTTACCGACAAGTCTTCTTCATTACGCCATTTGGCTGCCTCGAAATAACCTAAAGGTTCACATCCGAATTTTTCCAGTATTTGATTTTTAGCCTTGTCGAAGTGTTCTATCACTCTTACAACAGAATCGGTGTATCCCTCTTTGTACATCCAGAACTCGCCTTTGCTGTATTCTATTCTTGATGCCGAGAACAGGATGCCTATGGGGTGTACAATCATGTTGGGATTGTGAAAAGCCGATTCGAGGATGTTGTTGCGTGAGTATTTTGTGTTGTCAAATAAACCAGACAAAATGTCAAGGACATCATCTGTTTTGGCTTGTGGAAGTACTGACACCGCATTGCGTGGGTTGTAGAAAGTAATGCGCACAAAAGAAGAGTCCATTATACGGCCATTGTAAGCCGTTGTCTCCCATTCTGCATAGATGATATCCTTTTTGATATATTGTTTGAAAATCAAACTGCCCATATATCCAGGCACAATGACTATGATTTGTCCATCGCGTACGTATGGTGCTATCATCTTGGCCACATTCTCATGTTGGTTGGTGGTGGTCATGACAAAAATGATGTCAGCAAATGACACTGCTTTTTCTACATCATAAGTGATGAAATCGGGCTTTACGGTAAACCGATGTCCACCGTTGGTCTCATCGACGACATCGTATTGTCCTTCTTTCCTTATCTTTTCGAAAAAGCCAACATTTCCAAAAGAAGTGGATTTCAAAATGCCAATATGTTGGTTTTTCTCAAATAACTTGGCGGCATGGATTAAACCGGAGTTGCCGCTTCCAATAATCGTTATATTCATATAAGTGTATTTATTATTTCCAACCTTTGATAAGAAGTGCAAATGGTTAATTAGCATGGAGTTGCAAAGGTAGTGCTTTTTTTTGAAATCCACAAATTATTTCCCTACAATATCAGAAATAAAGGAATGGCAGTGAACGGCATGTAGTATGTGATTCCTCTTATTCTTTGGAATAGATACGCCGGTTGATCTCCTCCATCTTGCGTTGGCGGTCGAAGGAGTAGAGTTTGCTGTGCTGGTCTACGTATTCGAAAAGTGGAAGGGCGCGTTGCAGGAGGGTCTCCCCGATAGGCGTTGCACGCACGCTGGATTCGGCGTAGTAGAGTTCGGCCAACATCTCTATACGATAGAGGCGTTGTTCCTCGGGAAACTTTGAGATGGCTTCGATGGCGTCCTCCACTGTGGCATTTTGGTAAAACTCATAGTCACCGAGGTATTGCAGGTAGAGTGCATGGATGGCCTTGGCGCGGTCTTCGATTTCTGGTTTCTCTACCGCGCGTGCTAAGGCAGCGAAGAATTCGCGTATCAAACGGATGATATAGTCTTGTTTAATCATAACTTATGGATCGGGTTTGTGGTGTTAGGTATTTAGGGTTCTTGGGGATTTGGGGAAGAAAGAGGGGCTTCGTCGGAAATGTTGGGTACGGTAGCGCCACTGTCGTCGGCCTCTTCTTCAGGCCAGTGGGCATATTCATAGAGTTTCCGGTAGAAGGGGTGACGGGTCATGGTGGCGGAATTGCCGATTGGAAGCCGTCGACGGTGTTGATGGAGATAAGGTGTCGGTAGGGCTTGAAGAATTCCTTTTTAGTGATTTGCCGGCGCAGGTATTGCACTTGTGCACGATAGGGCGAGATGACCCCCACGTCAATGCGCTCGTCGAGGATACGTTCACGGCCGATTTTAGTGAAATAATCCTTTAGCGTGTTGAGGGTAAGTTCGGCCTCGGGTTTGTTGATGCGCCCGAAACTCTCACCCACGAACTCTTCATGGCAGTCGAGAGAGGTGGTGTCTATCCACAGTATGGGGTGGTCGTAGTCGAGGATACCCCGGTGCTTGATTTGTGGGGCGCTCTCCACTTTCCCGTCGTAGAAATAGTCGGAGGAGAAACGCATGATTTGCTCGTTCATACGGTATTGCACGCGTAGAAGGGTCACCACTTCGGGCTTGTTCTCCACAATGCGTTCCATCAATGTCTTTCCCAGACCGCCTTTCAGTGCGGCGATGCTCTTCACGGTGGGTGGGAGTTGACAATGGTCGCCCGCCAGCACCACTCTCGATGTTCTGCGGATGGCTATCCAACAAGCGGCCTCGAGGGCTTGGGCTGCCTCGTCGATGAACAGTGTGTTGTATTTTTGGCCGTCGAGCAGGCGGTTGGCAGCGCCAGTAAGTGTTGAGGCGATGACGCGCGCCTCGTCGAAAAGTTGGGTGCGGATGCGTATCTCCAGTTCGGTGGCCCTGCTTTGCAGTCGGTCCATCTTCTGGTGATAGTTGTCACCTCCGTGCCGGCGTTGTCCGCGCAACTCGCGGATAGCCTTTCGGATGCTCCACAGTTGGGGATAGTCGGGATGGGCTTCAAAACGCCGCTCATAGGTAAACGACAGCATCTTGTCGTTCACACGTGTGGGGTTGCCTATGCGCAGCACGTTGATGCCTCGGTCGACAAGTTGTTCTGATATCCAGTCCACGGCCATGTTGCTTTGGGCGCATACCAGCACCTGACTCTCACGGCAGAGGGTCTCGTTGATGGCTTCCACCAGCGTGGTGGTCTTGCCGGTGCCGGGAGGTCCGTGCACCACAGCCACGTCTTTAGCACGGAGCACTTCATTGACGGCTTTCTCTTGTGTGGGATTGAGCCATGGGAAGCGCATGGATGAGAACCTATAAGTGCCGGCGGGATGATGGGAGTAGAAGAGGTCGCGTAAATAGGCCAGGCGGTTGCCGCGGGCTTGCGTCACACGGTCGAGGGCGTCGAACATCAGGCGGTAGGAGGTCTCGTCGAAGAAGAGTTGCACGCCGAGATTCTCGGCATGTTGTATTTCACTCACTGACTGGCTGTCGGGCACAATGACCACCATGCGGTCGGCCTCAGCGTAGTTTACCGTGCTGGTGTTCTTGAAATAGTTGATTTTCTCTTTCCCGTCAGCACCTCGAGTCACACGAAAGAAGCACACGGGGCGGCCATACTCGAAATTGTGCTCGATATCGTCGGCTTCTCGATGGATTTCCACTACGAGTTGGTTGAGTGAGTTGTAATAGGAGCGCCCTCCGCGTACGGGAAACCATGCGTCACCCCGCCTCACCTTGCGTTGGAGCCCCACCGCTTCAGTCTGTCGTCGGTAAGCCTCTTTTTCGGTGTGGTATTCTATCTCCGTTGTTGGCGTAGGGCGAGTATGGAGGTGGAGGATGCTCCTTTGTCTTGGGACATGTTTTCTTCTTGGGTTTTTTCACTTGGTGTCAGGGTAGGGGCAATAGACCTTCCCACCTCACATCCCACTGTCCGTCGGCGGGGAAACCGGGGTTGGGGGTTGGTGAGCCGTCCCATCCTGCGCACATCATCGCTACGGCGGTGAGCAACCCTCCGTTGCCGGGGAGATAGATACGCAGACGTTGGTCTTGGTAGTTGTGCCCGTTTGTCAGATAGGTGTTGGTGCGTTGTGGCATGAGCAGGGCGTCCACGGCATGGTGGGGCTCACTCATACGGGCGGCATTCATGGCGGTCATGGGGAAGTCCCATCCCCAAGTCTTGTCCCAGTTCCAGTGCTCGAGCACCCAGTGCAGGGTGTTGCGCATGATGGTGCTGTCGGCTTGGGGTGTCATGGGCAATACAC
>CACYQQ010000270.1 GCA_902776605.1 uncultured Bacteroidales bacterium
AATTCTTGAGATTAGCACAGAGGTTGGGAGGGCTGGCTCACACCAGTTTCTGAATCTGATCGGCTTCGCCTGCCAGAATCAGGGTGTCGCCCTCCAAAAGGGTCATGGTGGCATCGGGGTTCATGGTAGTAACGCCGTCGCGCTCGATGCCCAGGACGGCACATTGAGCCATCTCGCGGATTCGGGATTGGGCCAAGGTCTTGCCACAGAAGGGCATGTCGGCCGTGACCACCAACTGCTCCAGCGACATGGTAGCTCGACGTTGGGCATAAGCTTGTGAATCAACCTGTTCGGCACCTTGTCGAGCCGCCGTCTCCAACTGCTCCTGGAAGCGGGCAATCTGCTCGTCGGAACCTGCCACGACAATGCGGTCGTGCGGATAGAGTCGTTCGCGTCCACCTGGTACGTTGACATTGAGACCGCCTCGCACAATGCGGACCACGATGACGCCACTGGCATGTCGGAAATTGAGGTCCATCAACTGTCGGCCACAGAAGACCGACTCGGGACTGAGTTCGAAGTCCGCCAAGTGCAAGTCGTAGCCACGCAGGGCATCTTCCAACTCCTTCTTGACGGCACGATGGCGGTCTTTCTCTCGTTCACGGGCACGCAGGTTCTCCATGAAACTGCGTTCCATGTAAGTGGAGTTTTTCCGTATCTTTTTGGAGAAGAGCATCACCACGGCGGTGATGACACCCAGGGCGATGAGCAGACCCAAAGCCAAGGTAAAATAGTGGGCAATGCAAATGATAATCAGGAACATACCCAACATCATACGCGCCGAGAAGAGCGCAATGAGCGAGGCTCGTCGATAGGAACCATCGTTCCAGAGCTTGTGCGTCTCGGGAGCATTGAGGTGCTTGGTCACCATCTTATAGATAAAGGAGGAGAGCACCGCCAGCAACAAAAGCAGAGCCACCAACCGACCAGTCCAGTCCCACCCGTCGGGCATCATCGTATTGACCAACGCGACAATCCTATCGGAGAGCAACTGGAAATAGAACATCATAACGAAGATGCAGACAATGGCGTAGATGACCACGGTGGAGGTGACTTTCTTGAGCAGGGAGTGCAGCAGACTCTGTTGCGAGATAGTGTTGCGCCCACTGGAAAGGCGTTGCAAGAGTTGGTTGGCGGACTCGGGCAAGCGTTTTTCGACCCAAGCATAGGCCGGTGCTGCCAACCGCAAGGTGTAAGGTGTCAGAAAGGTAGTGATGACCGACACGGCTACCACCACGGGATAAAGGAACTTCTCGGTCACACCTATCGACTCACCAAACTGGGCAATGATGAAAGCAAACTCACCCACCTGTGTCAACGCAAAGGCGGACTGCATCGCCACTTTGAGGGGTTGACCCGAAAGGACAATACCCAAAGTGGCAAAGAGTATCTGTCCCACAATGACCAAAAGGGTGATCAGGGTAATCGGCAACCAATAGGAAGCTAACGTCGTGGGCGAAATCATCATGCCCACCGAGACGAAGAAGATGGCGCCAAAGAGGTTCTTGATAGGCGCCATGAGATGTTCAATGCGTTCGCACTCAACGGTTTCGGCCAAGATAGAACCCATCACGAAAGCACCCAACGCCTCACTGAAACCGGCCTCTTTGGCCAACAGCACCATGCCCAGACAGAGACCCAACGAGACGATGGTCATAGTCTCGTCGTTGAGGAACCGTTTGCACTTCTTCAACAACGTGGGAATGAGCATGATACCTGCCACAAACCAGAAAAGCAGGTAACCTGCCAACTTACCGACCTGCCAGAGCATCTCCTGTCCATCGAACTGCTGCTTGACCGCAATGGAGGCAAGCAACACCATGAGCACCACAGCAAAAAGGTCCTCGACAACGAGTATGCCGAAGCAGATGCCGGCAAACTTCTGTTGTCGAAGACCTAAATCGTCTAATGCCTTGAAAACTATTGTGGTAGAGGACATGCAGAGCATACCACCCAGGAAGAGGGAATTCATCTCGTTCCAGCCCATGAGTCGGCCAAAAAGGAAACCCGTACTCATCATGCCGACAACGATGGTCATGCACCCAATGAACGCTGTCGAACCCATGCTCAACAGTTTCTTGAACGAGAACTCCAGACCCAA
>CACYQQ010000271.1 GCA_902776605.1 uncultured Bacteroidales bacterium
CGACTTTCAGGGGAAGCACCCTTTTGGCGCCGGCTTCATGAAGTTTCTCGCTAGCTTTGGCCACTCCTTCGAGGGTGCCGGAGATGACGATCTGTCCTGGAGAATTATAGTTGGCCGGAACGACCACTGTATCTGTGATGGAGGCGCAGATTTTCTCGACTTCGCTATCTTCCATGCCGATGACGGCAGCCATCGTGCCGGGTTGCATCTCACAAGCTTTCTGCATGGCGTTGGCACGTTTGGCCACCAGGCGCAGGCCGTCCTCGAAACTCAGCACCTTGTTGGCGACCAGAGCTGAGAACTCGCCGAGCGAATGACCTGCCACCATGTTGGGTTGGAAATCCTCAAGCACGGAGGCCAGGATGACCGAGTGGAGGAAGATGGCCGGTTGGGTGACTTTGGTTTGACGGAGGTCTTCATCGGTGCCGTCAAACATCAAATCGGTGATTTTAAAATCTAAAATGCGGTTGGCTTTGCGGAAGAGGTCCTTGGCTTTCGACGATTGGTCGAAGAGGTCCTTTCCCATACCTACAAACTGGGCACCTTGCCCAGGAAAAACAAAGGCTTTTATCATGGGTTGAAAGAATTTCAGGGTTACTATTTGGTGGGAGGTGTGAGGGGTTGTGACATCTGGCATTTGCCGGTGAACACGGCGCCTACCTCGATGCACAGCTGCTTGGTGGTCATGTCGAGTTCAACTCTCGAAGTGGCTTTCAGAGTGGTGAGTTCGTCACATTTGAGGACGCCTTTAACAACGCCTGAGATATCGGCTTGTTTGCACGTCAAGTCACCCTCTATGCAGCCAGTCTGACCCACGACGATTTTGCCGTTCGATTTGAGGGATCCTATAAGTTTCCCATCGACACGGATGTCGCCGCTCGACTCCACGTCACCTTTGATGACGGTGTCTTTTCCGATTAAGTTTCTTGCAGGTGATTCCATATAATTATGTATTTTATTTTGAATTTTCTTCTAAGAACGTTTTATAGTCATCCACTTTCTTCTCTTGGAGGAAGACGGAGAAGTTGCCTGCGGAGATAGGCAGGACGGCGTAGTCGGCTTTATCGATGCCGCCGAAGACATAGTCGGTAATGAACATCGATGTGATGTATTCCTTGGCTTCCTGTTCGTTGGGGAACGAACTGAGCGAAACCACCATCAAGTCGTTGCTGATCATCAGGTTTTTCATCTCCAGCTCCTTGAATCGATGTTCCTTCTTATTGAAGTCGGTGATACGGACTTTCAGGGGTTCGGTACGGACTTTCATTGAGTTGAACACCACGATGACAAAGTGTTTGGCTTGAGGTTCGTAGGTATAGGGAGATTTGACTTCAGGCGCGTTTTTGTCTCCGCTCTCTCCCACAATGCCTTTCATCTCAATGCCGAGATGGTATTCGTCATTAATGTTTTGCAGCAAGGTAGTTGCGTAGTTCTTGACACTGCTGTTGGGGTAGTCGTTGATGACTCTGACCAAGGCGTAAGCCATGCTGTCAACGGTCTCAAGTCGTCCGCGAGCCACTGCGTCGAGCAGGGCGAAGCGGGGAGCCAGAGCGGTGTCGTTGGCATAGAGTTGGAGTGCCTGGGTCGGTATCAGACAGGTATCCGGCGTGAGACCCAACGGACGCCAGATCATGGACTTGCGGCTGACACCGACGAGGATAGGTAGCCCGTACGCGCGTAATTCCTCTAAAGCGCGCATACACGCGTAATCGCCTTCCGTGCTGCCGATGAAGCCGAAGCCCGGATCGAGGATCAGATCGTCCAAGGCACTGACCTGCGGCATTTTCTTGGGCAATGCCATATCGCCTCGGAGTGTCCATATATACGGCACATGAAACGTTCGCACGAGGTCGTACATCGCTTCGCAACCGCCGGAGATATCATTGATGATCATCGATCCGAACTGCGTAAGGGCGCGACGGGCTATCTCGGGGCGGAAGGTGTCCAACGAGAGCGAGACTTCCGGATAATGGGCACGCAAGGCCTCCAAAGCGGGCGCTACACGACCCCATTCCTCTTCTTCGGAGGCA
>CACYQQ010000272.1 GCA_902776605.1 uncultured Bacteroidales bacterium
TATCCTGCAAATCCAGTCTTTGGAGAGCACCGACGACAGGTTTGACCAAAAGTTCATCATCAACTACCTGGACATCAATGTGATACCGCGTATTAGCCGTATCACAGGTGTGGGCAGTATCAACCTCCTCGGCGATACCTACGGCGTGCGTATCTGGATCAAGCCGGATGTGATGGCCTCATACGGCGTCACAAGAGAAGAGATTATCAATGCCATCAATGAACAGCATTTGGTGTCACCCGTGGGTAGCATCGAGAGCACGGTAAACAAGATGGATATTGAGTTCAAGGGACAACTCAGTGAAATGAGCGAGTTTGGTGAAATCATCCTGCGTGCCACTCCCGACGGTGAGGTTTTGCGCTTGAGAGACGTGGCCGACGTGGAGTTTGGAACTAAGACGTACTCCTTCCGTTCGAAGGTGGACGGACATCCCGGATCCATGTTCATCGTCAAGCAGGCACCGGGTGCCAACGCAACAGAAGTCAACGCGGAAATTGACAAGGTGATCAAGGAAATCTCGAAGTCATTGCCCGCTGGATTGGAGTTCAAGCAGATGGAGACCTCAGATGACTTCCTCTACGCCTCCATCCACAATGTGGTCGAAACCCTTATCATCGCCATCGTCCTCGTTATCCTCATCGTGTATCTGTTCCTGCAGGATTTCAAAGCGACGTTGATTCCCTCGGTTTCCATCATCGTGTCGTTGGTAGGTACCTTCGCCATCGTGTGGGCCTTGGGCTATTCGCTCAACCTAATCACATTGTTTGCCTTGGTGTTGGCCATCGGAACCGTCGTCGACGACGCCATTGTGGTCGTTGAGGCGGTGATGACGAAGATGGAGACAGGCAAATACACCGCTGCATCCGCCACCAGCGAGGCGCTCCATGAGGTGACGGCAGCCGCTATTTCAACCACTTTGGTGTTCGTAGCCGTGTTTATCCCCGTGACTTTCATCTCGGGCACCCAAGGCACCTTTTTCAAGCAGTTCGGTTTCATCATGTCAGGCTCGGTGTGTCTTTCCACCCTTTCAGCCTTGACCATCTGCCCAGCCCTTTGCGCGCTTTTGTTCAAACCGAAAAAAGAAGGTGAAAAAGAACATAAGGGAGTCAGCTATTACGTCAAGCAGGCCTATGATGTGGCTTTCAATGCCATGTTGGGCAAGTATATGAAAGGCGTGAGTAAATTCATCAAGCGTCCTGCTGTTTCTTGGATCCTGATAGCGGTTTTCAGTGTTGGTATGGTATGGTTGATGAAGAGCGCCCAATCGGAACTTGTCCCTCAGGAAGACCAGGGCTTCTTCTTCGTCGATGTGCAAACCACACCAGGCACCTATCTGAACGAAACGGAAGCGGCGGTCAGTAAAGTCGAGAATTACGTTAAATCAATAGAGGATGTCGATCTGGTTAGCACCGTGTCAGGCTTCTCCATCATGAACGGTGGTGCGGGCACCAACTACGGCACCTTGATGGTACGAATGAAAAACTGGGAGGAGCGCGACTTCTACAGCATCGCTACTGTGCAGAATCAAATCACGTTGTGGTCGATGGAGAATATGCCGGAGGCCGATGTCTCAGCGTTCCAGATGCCCCAGATTCCGGGCTACGGCTCAGGTTCGGCGATTGAGTTGAACCTCCAGAACAGTTCGAGTGACGATGACGCGACCTTCATCAGTTATGCGACCGAGTTCACGCAGAAATTGAATGAGCGTCCAGAGGTGGCCATCGCGGTGGCTACCTATTCGGCCAACTATCCTAAATACGAACTTACCGTTGATGTGCCGGCATGCATCAGCAAGGGCATCTCGCCGAGGACCGTCGTCGAGACCATCGGCACTAACCTCGCCGGATCGTATATTGGCACCTACACCAAGTACGGCAAGGTGTACTATGTGATTGTGGAGGCTGGCAATGAGTATCGCATGGAGCCGAGCACGCTCAACAACATTTACGTTCAGGCAGGCGAAGAAATGACTCCTGTGTCGGGGCTGGTCACCATGACCCCGATCATGGGCACCTCGCAGGAGCGCCGT
>CACYQQ010000273.1 GCA_902776605.1 uncultured Bacteroidales bacterium
GTACCTTCGGCACTCTTTTCCTTTGACATTCATAAACGGGGGTTGCACCCCCGCCTGTGGTCTTAACAGGCTTTCAGCCTTATGATTTACTCCTGCCCGAAAAAGGGTGGGAGTTATTGTATTGTGAGCGCTTATTATAATGCCTTAACCGTTTAGTTTTCAGTATGCTATAGCAATTACTATAGGAGGGAATAAAAGACCCCCTCGTTCCCCCTGCATAGGGGGAAGATTAGTCCCGCACACATGGAGCGTAAGTAAATGAAAGTGAGGAACATATGGTGTTTCAATCCTTTTGATGGATTTCAAGCTTAGTGAAGCTTATTTTCGTGTACTTTTGTGTGTTTCGTGGTTATTATATCATGTAAGTTGTTGGTAATCAGTATACCATAGCAAAGTATAGCAAAAAGTATAGCAGTCAAAAGTTTGGAGGGGGAGAATTTAGTTTCTACCTTTGCACTGCGTCAACTAAAAGGGCGGCCTGGGAGCGGCACTTGGGTATTGACGCAGGTGTTTAACAAACTCAAGTTTCGCAAGTATTGTAACTTGCTCACTTGGCGGGAGTTAACGGTAGTTATTAGGAGTTATCGCTTCGCTCATGTAGTTAACGGACGATTGAATCTAACTCCTTTATCGTACTTGCGAAACTTGAGTAACAAATTATTCAAATATATATTATGGCAAGAATTACTGCTATCGAGTTTATTCAAGGAATGAGTGGCCGTTTGTCGAAGAACGGCGGATATTACTTCAGTACCGACAAGAAGTCGGGAGCGCTTTATGTGCGTCGTTGTCCTGTTCGGACGGGAGCACCGACCGAGGAACAGTTGGCGCATCGTGAGCGCTTTGCAGAAATATCGGCCTTGACGGCAAAGTGGTTTGCGCAGAATAAACCAGGGCGAGGAGGCGACCCAACGTTGGAGGGCACCCCAGAGTATTACCGAATGCGGGATGACTTTGTTCGTCAGGATAAGATTTCGCGATTCCCAGCGTATGTCCATAGCCGCATGGCGGAGGGCAATGCGCAATTGGGAGTTAAAGAAGATAAAGACCGGGTCCGTCCTTGATGAAAAAAATAGGACGGCCTGTCGCAGGTCGTCCTATCTTCCGTTTTATGGTACAATTACTTATTAGTTTGGTATTTTAATTGTGAGTTCTTGTTTTTAAACTTGATTAATGACTATATTGGAATGTATGGGATAAATTTGTTTATGCTGCTTAAAAGACGCGGACACGCATCACGATGTTCGAGTCGTCGATGGGTTGCCAGCCGTCGTCGCCTGCCAGGATCTGGCGCATGTCGTAGTCCGACAGGTCGTTGAGCTGTTTGGTGAACGAGCAGGGACGGTTCGCGTTGGCCCCTTCGCCCGTGCAATCATATTCGGCGTAGAACGTCGTGCGGGCAGGTTCTTTCTTGTCCCAGGGGTCGAAGCCGGCAGGGGTGATGTGCTTCCCCTCCTCGCAGCGGATGAAGACGGCTTGGGCATAAGGGCGCCAGGGGCGGGAGAGATAGACCTTCTGGACACCAGGGGCGGCAGTGAGTTGGCAGTCGTAGAAGAGGTAGCCATGTTTCTGACACTCGGCGGTGGAGGGTGCTGTGATGTAACCATCGGCCAGACTGTGCAGTTGGCAGTGGTCGAAGATGGCCAATGACCACCCGAAGATATAATCGACCGTGCCCTCGATGTAGCAATGGCTGAAGTAGAGACGGTCGCCCATGCCGTAGGTGTAGATGGTGTCCTGATGGCCCTCGAAGCGGCAGTTCTTGAAGCTGACGCGGTCGGCACTGATCATGCACGCCACGGCCTGTCCGATGGGGCCGGCCGAATTGCGGATGGTGAGGTTCTCGGCACCTCGCGGAACCGATTGAGTTTCTGAGCCCAGTCGCCATAGGTGAGGACGGCACCCTCCTCGGCCAACAGCGTGACGTTACGTTTGCTTTCGGGCACAATGACCTTCTCGTGATAGGTGCCCTTGCGCACCAGGATGACGATACGGCCCCATTTGCGGAAGTCGGGGCAGGCATGGATGGCCTCCTGGATGGTGCGGAAGTCGCCGTTGCCGGCGGCATCGACTACGAAGGCATAGCGTGGATGCGCTGCCAGGAAGTCCAAAAGCGTGTTGTTGAACGCCTCGGGTTGGTCCATATTCATCATGTGACCACAGTTGGCCAAGACTTTGTGTCGGCCATAGGGCAAGTGCTGGAGCATGGCAGGTTTCTGACCATCGTGTTCGTTCTCGCCCGTCAGGATGAGGGTCGGAACATTGGGACGGCGGCGTACCAGACTGTCCATCGCCTCGCGGGCATAGAAGAGGCGCACCTCCTTGTGGAGGGGTTGCCAGGCGGACCAATCTTCGACCATACGGGTCAAGGCCGGACGCATCTGTTCGCGGTCCGAACCGCCGCTCTTCATCAGCACCTCAATCCACTTTTTCTTGTATTGGTCTATGCCCTGCCGCTTCAGGGCAGCAATCTCCTGATTGCGCTGTTTCTTCTCGGCAGCTGTCATGGGAGTGTGAGGACCCGGCGCGGAACGGATGCCGCCGCTGGCCAGGAGGCAACTCAACATGCGTTCGGGGTACATGGCAACCATATCGCCCGCCACGAATGCGCCCATCGAGAGACCCACCACATGAGCTTTGTCGATGT
>CACYQQ010000274.1 GCA_902776605.1 uncultured Bacteroidales bacterium
CCGGATACCTGATAGAGAAGTCTCTGTCAATGGATAATCTCTTCGTCTTCCTAATGCTCTTCACCTTCTTTGGCATCGAACGCAAATACCAGCACGAAGTACTCTTCTGGGGCATCTTCGGAGCCCTCGTACTCAGGAGTATCTTTATCTTCGCCGGTGCCGCTATGGTAGAACAGTTTGAGTGGATTCTGGGACTCTTCGGACTCTTCCTTGTCTATTCTGGAGGAAAGATGTTCGGACACGATGACGAACAACTCACCGACCCCTCAAAAAACATCTTCGTCAAGTGGTTCAAGAAATTCTTCCCCGTCACAGACAAAATGCACGGCGACAAGTTTTTTATAAGAGAAGAAAAACCTGAAACCAAACTCTTAACTCTTAACTCTTCACTCTTAACTAAAAAGGCCACTCCCCTCTTCGTTGCTCTCATCGTCATCGAGACAACCGATGTCGCCTTTGCCGTTGACAGCATACCGGCGGTATTCTCTGTGAGTCGCGACCCCTTCATAGTGCTCACCAGTAATATCTTCGCTATTCTGGGTCTCAGGGCTATGTATTTCGCCCTCGCAGCTGTAGCAAAATACTTCAAGTACCTGAAATACGGCCTTGGTTTCATACTCATCTTTGTGGGCATCAAGATGCTGCTCGCAATGGACGAATATATCAATGCCCTCCTCCACCTCATAGGCATCCGTTACACCATGCCCCATATCGAAGTCTCCACACCTTTCAGCCTCTCCGTCATCTTCGGACTCCTCACGCTGTCAATACTACTTTCACTTGCAGTGAAAAGAAAAGGTTAGTGGTTATAGGTTATTGGTTATTGAAATTTACTTATAACTTAAAAGGACAAAGTCCTGAACATACTCGGAGGGGTTTTAAAGGTTTTTGTTATGAAAATATTCGTGTAAATCCGTGTAATTCGTGGTCAAAAATGATAATAAACGTTTCTGAAGAAATAAAACACGTCTGCCCCACTTTCGTAGGCGCCTGTGTCGAAGCCCAAGTTACCAACAGCCCCTATTGTCAGGAGCTGTGGGATGAGATAAACGCCTTAGGAGAGAAATTCCGTCGTGAGCTGACCACTGAGTCGCTGAAGGAACTTACCAGCATTGCCGCCACACGCAATGTCTATAAAGCCTGTGGCAAAGACCCTTCACGCTATCGTCCTGCCTCCGAAGCCCTCATACGACGCCTTCTGCAAGGAAAGGAGCTATACCAGCGTGACACCCTCGTAGATCTTGTCAACCTCGCCTCCATCGCCTATGGCTATAGCATAGGCGGCTTTGATGCCGACAAGTTTGTTGGCGACACCCTGACACTTGGCATCGGACGGGAAGGTGAGCCATACGAAGGCATCGGACGAGGTATGATAAACATCCACGGACTGCCCGTCTATCGTGATGCACAAGGAGGTGTCGGCACACCCACCAGCGACAACGAACGCACCAAGATGCAACTCTCTACCACCCATCTCGTAGTCCTCATCAACGGCTACGACGGCAACACCCAGCGTGTCACAGAGAATGCGGAATACATACAAACCCTTCTCCGCAAATACTGCAACAGTGACGGAGGAACGTTTTTTCTTTACAATAAATCCGAAAATTAAACGTTAGTTTAACAAATAATGTACTTAATTTTTATTTTGTAACACTAAATTTAAAAACGAAATGAAAAAGTATTTAGCTGAAATGGTAGGTACATTCGTACTTACATTCTTAGGATGCGGCACAGCAGTCGCATTAGGTTGCGGTTCAGACACCGCTTCTATCGTTGGTACAGCAATCGCCTTCGGTCTTTCCGTTGTCGCTATGGGTCGCATCGACGCAAAAGACTGCGGCATGTATATGCTGTTCCAGGTCATCGGTGCCATCATCGCAGCAGCAGTATTGGCAGGCATCGTAGCAACCGACCCATCTCTCGTTATCACCACAGCAACAGGTGCTAATGCGTGCAGTTATGGCGTTACCAATGGCATTATCGTAGAGGCAGTTCTCACAGCACTCTTCGTGCTTGTAGTACTTGGTGCAACAGCAAAGGACAACGAGGCAACAGGCAACTTCGCAGGTCTTGCAATCGGTCTGTCACTGATTCTCATCCACCTCGTAGGCATCCACTTCACAGGCACCTCTGTTAACCCAGCCCGTTCTATCGGTCCAGCACTCTTCGAAGGAGGCAAGGCACTCTCAGAGCTTTGGGTATTCATCGTAGGTCCATTCATCGGCAGCATCATCGCAGCCTGCTGCTGGAAAGCCATCGCAACAAAATAAATACACATTATTTATATAAACATCAACTGCCGCACTTGAAAAAGTACGGCAGTTTTTTTTTGCATATATATATTCAATACAAAAAGCCAAAAAGCCAGAGGGGGATTTTGTTTCCAAGTACATATTCTTCGTCAGCTGAAGCGATAAAACTATTGGCAACACCCGCAATCTGTTTACCATCCTTAGAGCGTCCTCCAACCTCAATGGTGTATTGGTGATCGATGGTGAAATCGGCAGATGTCTTGCTATACTCAACCACATGAGCTGCTGATAGTTGATTGATGAAAAACACTTCGCGTTCCGTTCCTTCATTAACCTGTGTAGAGGTAAGGGCATGCAACATATTGGTATTCTCAATATAGATTTTATCAGGTTTTTGCAATCGTTTCACATTCATGACATCAGAATAAAGCAACTGGATTA
>CACYQQ010000275.1 GCA_902776605.1 uncultured Bacteroidales bacterium
CACGCCGAACATGGCGGACGTGCTCAGCTCCAGCAACGCCCTGTTCGACAGCTCGATCAACGAACAGACCGCGCGCAAGTTCGCCACCAAGGGCAGCATTGATATCAAGGAGTTCATAAAGACCAACTTCGGCCTCTACGCCGTACGCTGGCTGAGCAACCAGATCGGGCCCGAGTATTATGCCGAAGTAACGGATCTAGAAGCAGCTATCTCAGCCATAGACAGATTCCTCGGCAGCAAATAACCCACTGGATATTATTCATAAAACACAATAGCCATGAAAAAACCCATCCCTTCAAAAGTCGTCATCGTACACAATCCGCCGCAGGGCACCAAAGGAGCACAGGAGAGCACCGAACCCATAGCACAGCAGACCACCGTGAATCCTGCTGGGCAAAAAGAAAACCAACCAGAAACGGACTCCCCCGCCAGCTCCGCACCCGTCGTCAAGGAGGACTGACATTCATGTGCCATTATACGCAAAACCGGTTTCAGAGTATTCTGAGACCGGTTTTTGCGTCTGGCTGAAACTCCGTATGCCGACAGAGTGGTACCCGCCCCAAACGCACGACAGAAGACAAAGCGTCCCAATTCCGTGCAAGCGCACTTTCGGCATTTCACGAACGTTTTTGCTCCAGATACGACATTACAATCCCGCATCTGCCGCGTTTTCGTGTCCCAGAGGCCGAAAGTGCGCTTGATACGAATCGAGGATACCATCAGCGACGGTCTGCTGGACATCAGAAACGAGAATATCGAGTTGCCGATGTCTTTTATATGACAATGGGGAAGCTGAAAACGCGTGAGGAGGTCCATTCTCCACGAATAAAATCCCGGAGTTCTCCATTATATGCGTTCAGATAATCGGTGAAGTCTTTTTCTAACGCGTCCCGTTCTTCCAGAACCGGAGGTTGATACAACTTGGCAATCCATTTGCAAGACTCAGAATCATACTTGAAACGGAAGAGATATCGCCCCTTCTCCAATCCGTAACCATCTGTCGGAAAAGCCTTCAAGTAAGTATCCAGCCTATTATCCTCCTGAGGTCCAAGGCCTGAGCGATTATGATAGACCTGACTGAGGGATGCCGTGCCCTGGGCAACCGAAACCACGATCTCCTCCTCGTAATCCCTGTTGAATCCCATGTGGACATAGCGGACCAATCCTCCTTTTCCAGCGATCATCTCACCGGAAAGCCATGATGCACAAACTTTTCCATTCCTGACATATTTTTCAAGAATCCCGCAGACAGTACCATAATCACATTCAGTGGCAACCTTTTCGGAAACGAGGTATTCTTCTCCGTCAACGACCTTCTCAACTATAAGGTCCTCGTCATACTTGACAACTTTCTCCAGACACAACATTCCGTCGGAAACAGACCAGTATGCAACATACCCCCTCCAATTCCCAGTAGAACGGCTTTCCCATCCAAGGATATCCCGTAAATGATGGTAGGTCAGAGAATCAAGACGCTCCAGTGGTGCCCCCAAAAGTTGCCATTCTTCACCGTCCAACACAATGACATCGCCCTCCTGACCTGTCCCCCACGAAATAGGACAAGCAAGTAGCACACAAAGGATTATTAGGAGGTATCGTTTCATTGTTGATTGCCCGCCAATTACTGCAAAAAAGATACCCCATCCGTTTCCGATAAAAAAAGGAGACAGGCTCTTGCGAACTTGTCTCCTTGTGCGGTAGGTGAGAGTCGAACTCACACACCCCAACGGGCACTACCCCCTCAAAGTAGCGTGTCTACCATTTCACCACTACCGCATGGTTTGGGACTGCAAATATACTGCGAAATCTTGAAAACGCAAATTTTTTGTGTAAAACTGCAAAAAAAGAGGGAGCAAGCCAGGCCTGTTCCCTCTATGTGAAGTGTGGATTATACTAGAACTGGACGGCGAGAGTCATGCCGGGGACGACCCTGGCGCCTTTTCCTGTCATAACATAGTCGAATGAAGGATACATGTCGAGTCCGATGGCGTGCTTGCCCAGGCCGTCCTGATAGTACATGTTCTTCACCTTGGCCACCTTGCGTGCATCGCAGATGCTCCAGATGTAATTCGCAACTCCGACGGCGCTGACGCCAATGATTGCGCCAGCCCATTTGCCGGCGGCAGCATCATCGGTATAGACGTATTTGCCGCCATCTTTCACGGGCTTGCCATTAGCGTCGGTCTGCACGTATTTCATGAATTTGTCGGCACAGAGATTTGCCGCTACTCCTATGGCCAGGTCACCCGCAAAAAAAGCGATGCCGCGGCCGGTCTCACCGTTGATGACCTGTCCGAGTCCGGGCAGGACGAAAGATGCGAAGCCGGACCAACCCGGGGAATACGGGTCATTGGCGGATTTGACATACTCCTTGGGATTGTAGGTATCCTTAAGGTCCTTGTATTTCATACGAGGAGCCACCTGTGCTGAAAGGGATGATGCTGCAAAGACAAATGCTGCGATTAAAATTACGATTTTCTTCATAACACTATTATTTTAGTTGCGCAAAGATACGTTTTTCCACAAAAAACGAAAAACTATGAGGCCTATTCGCCGATGACGGACTGGAGGTAGGCGCATTTGTCGGGATTGCCGAGAGTCTTGCCCTTGTCGCAGGAAAGCTTGACGCAGTCGTGCCATTCGCGGAGCTCTGTGATGCGGCCGCGGGTGAGCTTGACGACGATGTTCATCGGCTTGCAGTTGACCACGTCGCAGGTCAGGAAGGTGCCGACACCGTAGGAGTCCTGCACGCGGCCGGCGCAATACTTGTGGATCTCGATGGCGCGGTCGATATTGAGGCCGTTGGAGTATACCACCTGCTTGGTGGCCGGGTCGATGCCGAGGGACTTGTACTTGGCAATGATCTTCTCGGTCTGCTCCTCCTCGTTGCCGCTGTCCACGCGGAGGCCCTTGTACATCATGGCCATACGCTTGGAAAGGTTGGAGAAGAACACCTTGTCGCCGAAGCAGTCATAGAGGAAGATACCGTTGTCACCGTCATAGACGTCGCTGAACTTCCTCATGACGTTGAAGTTGCACTCGAAAACGCCGCTGACGTTCTCCTCGAAGGAGATAAGCTGGTGCGACATGGTGCCGAGGCACTTGGTGCCGTATTTCATGGCCAGCCAGACGTTGCTGGTGCCGGTGAAGATGCCGGGCCACTCCTGCGACTCATAGACCTCCTTCATGGTGCGGATGACCATCTCCTGGTGCGCGAAACTCAGGCG
>CACYQQ010000276.1 GCA_902776605.1 uncultured Bacteroidales bacterium
CCGGATTCTTGATATCCTGTGAAGGGGCTTGCAGAATTGTTGATAGAGACGGTGTAGGGGCCGACAACCGACCACTCTGTCATGTATGCGAAACGCTTACCAGCGCTATCGTCACCAATCTCACCGAGGGAGCCGCGAATCTTGAACATGTCGATAATTCTCCTTTCCTTGAGCCGCCTCATGAATTTCTCTTCAGAGAGCATCCATCCAACAGCTCCTGAACAGAAGAATGCAAAGCGGTTGTCGGGAGAGAAGCGCTGAGAACCGTTGTAAGCACCGTTGAACTCGGCAAAATACTTGCCCATCAAGTCGTAAGTGGTACGGAACACCCAGTCCTCACGGCGATTCTCGAGATCGGCATTGCCGGCATTGATACGACGCTTCCAGTTGCCCATGACCGACACGTTGTGAACGCCAAACTGTCGTGCCCAAAAGAGCTGGAGCGACATTTCCGTCGCACGGCTTGTGTAACTGACATTACCTGCCCTTGTCCTCCAGTCTCGTTTCTCATAGAAATCGAAACCGGTTTTAGTGTCAATGGCATTTTCGAAAAGAAGCTTGCCATCCTCGGGGAGCATGTATGCCCTATAATTCGTGTGACCTTCGGCATCAATACCACGGGAGCCTTCGTCGAACTGGTTGTCCCAAGAAATCGTACCGCGTGCGATAAGTCCCTTCGTGATGAAGTCGAGATTCTGCTCGAGGGCAAAGTCGGTGAATACGCGGGTGATGGTTTTCATCTCATAACCGGCTGTTGCCACACTCATCGGAGAGTTCTCGATGTTGGAAACCAACGGATAGTAACCCCAAGCTCCATTCGAGAACTGGACGGGGAAGAGGTTGGGCGCCATGCCATATGCACCGGCCCATTTCTGCTGCTGGAAGAACTCGCCATTGTTTCCATAATAATAACGCGGTGTCTTCTGCTGAGCATTGGAACCTGCCAGGTTGACCTTGAACTGGGTGGTCTTTGTTATCTGGAAGTCGAGGTTTGAACGAACATTCAAACGATTGTAGGTATAACCTCCTTCATAACCTTGGTGGTTGTCCCAAATCCTTGTCATGTCACCTTCGTTCTGGAAGTCGAAGGCCACGAAATACTTCACAAACTTTGTACCACCCGACAAATTGAGGTTGGTATTATAAGATAAGGTGAAATCCTTGAACATCTCTTCCTGCCAGTCAACGTTGGCATAGCGCTCTGCCTGACTGTAGTCGCCGAGGTAGTTGCCGTCAGCGTCATAGTTGGGTTTCACGGTATGGTCCTGATTGCGGAAGTTGTTGATAAAGGTCTGAGGATGATAATATGCCCAAGATGCTGCTCCGCCAATGGCAAGCTCATGCTCGATGGCCTGGTTGCGGAACATATAGCCGTCGTAGGAGTGACATCGATTCTGGCCTTGCCTTCCACACCACGCTTTGTGGTGATAAGAATGACACCGTTGGCACCCTCGACACCGTAGACTGCAGTAGCGGATGCGTCCTTCAACACGGAGACAGAGGCCACTGACGTGATGTCAACGGACTTAATCTCACGCTTGACACCGTCGACGAGGATAAGAGGCTGAGCATCCTGATTCCATGCTGCTGCACCACGAATGTAAATACGCGGGTCCTCTTCACCGGGCTGACCAGTAGAAGCAATTGTTGCGATACCGGGAAGGTTACCAGTAAGAGCGGCACTAACACTACCAATACCGGCCGAACGCTCAAGAACCTCACCCGTGGTCTGGGTGATGGCACCCACCACAGACGCCTTTTTCTGTTGGCCGTAACCCACAACCACGACTTCCTCCAACTGGGCGTCGTCGTCGAGAGAAACCTTGATGGTGCGCTGCTTGCCGACCTTGACCTCTTTAGTGGCCATACCTACATAGGAAATCACCAGCACTGATTGCTCCGAGGGCACCTGCAACATGAAGTTGCCATCGATATCTGTCACCGTTCCCAAAGAAGTTTGTCCTTTCACAACTACCGAGGCGCCAATCAATGGCTCCGCGGCATTGTCAGTGACTGTACCCTTTACTGTAACGCCGTTCTGCGCATACAGCATCGTGCTGAACGCAAACAGCATCAGAATCGCGGGAATGGTCTGTCTAATCAGTTGCTTTAGATTCTTAGATTTTGACAGATTTTGATTCATAAGTAATGATTATTATGTTGTTAGTTAAAAAAATCGGTAATAATAGGGTACAAAATTATGAATAAATTACCCTTTTTCACATTGGGAGTGTTTCACATACTTTAGATTTTGCAACATAGGTTAACAATTTTGCCAAAAAGCTAAGTTTTCAAGCCTTCAAAGCTTACAAACTTGCCTATTTCATAAACAGTTCCGAAAGGAACTATCACCAATCACTCAAATATCGGTAACTTTGCTTAGCAAAGCACAAAGGGCGGAACTTTACATTACATCTATGATGTCTTTCCTTGGATGGAAAGGGTGTAGATTGGAAAAGTGGCACATCTGTGCCACTTTCCCGATTTCAATATTCGTCCTCGTTGAAAAGAAAATCATCCTTTGTTGGGTAGTCAGGCCAGATGTCCTCGATACTCTCATAGACATCTCCCTCATCCTCAATTTCCTGAAGATTCTCCAACACCTCAAGCGGTGCTCCCGACCTTATAGCATAATCAATTAACTCTTCTTTCGTAGCGGGCCAGGGCGCATCTTCGAGCTTAGAAGCCAATTCGAGTGTCCAATACATAGT
>CACYQQ010000277.1:0-1123 GCA_902776605.1 uncultured Bacteroidales bacterium
GGCTTAGCAATCACATTGAACATAGGAGCAGCTGGGCTGTCGCCAATCTTGATGAGTTCAATCTCAACGCCAAAGAAGTTAAACTCCTTGTCAGTAATTCGATTCAGCCAGTCAATCGCGGCACGATGCTCTTCCGTAAAGTGCTCGGCAATCCAAATGATTGTAACGGCGTCAAGACCTGCGGCGTATGTCAGAATCTGGCCAAGGTGGTTGTGGTCTGTCTTCTCCAGTTGGTTTTCTATCAACACCAATTTGTCAGTACCAGGATCAACACATAGAATATCTGCACGGAATGGGCCGACATGCTCTTCCTGTGACCTTACTTCAAGTTCATTTATTCCAAGTGCATCAGCTAAAAGGGCAATGTTTTCTTCTGACGCTAACCAGGGTGTAAAGTCGCTTGCCTCGTTCTGCCAGCAAGAACGCAGGTCAACATTTGTAATCTTTGATAGTTTTATTGATGTAGCCATAAGCAATTGATAGTTATTGGTTATCTGCAATCGACTATCAATCACTCTTGCCGCTGGACATAAAAAAGGCGCGATGCACCTTTTGCGTTCAGCTTTGAGGCAGCCTCGGAACGGAAACCTCAGTCCATCTTACAAGTATGCACCACACCTAAGTGTGTATGCATCGCTATAAAAGATGAACAAGACGCTCCTATCCGAAACATCTTATCACATATTATCTCTGTGCGTTGTTATTTCCAAGAAGTTTCCGAGGCTTTTGGCTGAACGCGAAATAATAGCGAATGCTTCTTCGTTAGTCCGGATTTCTCCCCGAACCGACGGCAAAGATACAAAGTATTTTTGAAACATCCAAGGAAAGGAGAGGAAAAGTTTCAATTATCCTCTGTGGTCTTTGATACTTGAAACAGTCTTTTTCCCCATTGTTTCCCGTTTTGGATAACTTTTTGTTTGCGAAATTACAAAAAGTTTTCAAAAAAGTTCAACTTTCTTGTATTTTTTCATTGTAATGTTGTCAATTTTTTGTAACTTTGCAGCTGTAAAGGATATCGCTTTCCTGATGCATAAGAAATATGCAGGATAACAACCATAGGCGCATTCCTTAATTTTTTAATACTATAAATATTTTTTAAAAATGACACAAAATTACGCTAGTA
>CACYQQ010000277.1:1128-2589 GCA_902776605.1 uncultured Bacteroidales bacterium
TATTTTGGAAAAGATTTTAGATGCATCCAACAGAGGTTTGGACATCATCACCGACGTCTGTCCTGCAGCCGCCGAAGTAGCTAACAATCCTAAGAAGAAGTTCCGCCTGCGCTGCGACGAGCGCACGCCTTCTGCACAGCTCTATCCGCCCCATGGCGCCAACGAATGCTGGCACGTGAAGGACTACGGCATGGGTGACGGCGGCGGCTATTTCTCGCCCGTAGATCTTTACATGTGGAGTAAGGGCTACGGACAGGAACGGTTTTCGATGGCTTTGCAGGAACTGGCAGAGCAATACAATGTTCAGGAGGAGCTGAAGGCTGGTACCAACAAACCAGTTATTGAGCAGCGCCCTACGCTGGAAGACGAGCGTGGGCGTCCGACTCACCTTGAACTCCTCGAGGACTTTGATGGCATGGATCTCACGGTGTGGGGACCCGCTGCGCATGCAGAACATCTTTCCGAGTTAGGATGGTATGCCGTCAAGTCCGTCACCAGGTATGGCGACGACAAGACGACTATCATCAAGGCGACTGACGGCTACCCTATATACGCTCAGAAGTGTACTTATACTGACAGCAATGGTAATGAACAATTCTTCTGGAAGGTCTATGAGCCGAAAAACTACGACAAGCAGTTCCGTTTCAGTTTCATTGGCCAGAAGCCCAAGGATTACGTTTATGGACTTGATGTCCTACGACGTAAGTGGCGAAAGAACGGCGAGGAGCGACTGCCGCAGGTACTCTTGGTCAGTGGGGGCAGCGATGCAGTCAATGCGCTTAGTATGGGCTATCAACCTGTCTGGCTGGACAGCGAGACGCGTCTGCTCAGGGCTACGGAATTGCAGGAGTTACAGAAATATGCCGACCGCGTCATCAACATTCCCGACATTGACGAAACGGGAATGCGCATGGGAATGACCTTGGCATTAAGTCTGCCTACGCTCTTTACGTCATGGTTTACGCAAAAGGACTTCGGCGGAACACACGACAACCGCCGCCGCTTGTGTAAGGACCTGAAAGACTATGTCCGGCTTCATCCTCAGCCGTCTGCATTACGTACGCTCATAGGCCGTGCCCGTCGTGCTCAGTTTTGGGAGAAGCATACGGATGACAAAGGGAAGGTTCGCTACAGTATCTCGCAGACTTCATTAGACTATTTCCTTATGCTGAACGGCTACTGCACGTTGAAGGATGACAGTCAGCCTAACCCCCAATACATTCACATCAGCGGTATGAAGGTACGTCCCATTGTGGCCAAGACCATTGCCAACTTCCTCAAGGAGTGGTGTGAGGAGCAGGGCGTTGACGAGGCGTTACAGAACACGCTGCTCAGCAAGCGTACGCTGCCCAATAACACCACGAGCACCCTCACCGAGCGTGACGACCTGGACTTTACAAGCGCCACGCCAGACTCGCAGCGTTTCTACTTCCAGAATGGCTGGATTGAGCTGACAGCCGA
>CACYQQ010000278.1 GCA_902776605.1 uncultured Bacteroidales bacterium
CCAAGCGGCAGGGGCGCAAAGCCCCTAAGAGCGTCCTTGATATCTATTGCGTAACTCGTTTGTGGTTTTCGCCCTGCAAACATAGTGACTCATAATAGGGTGATAGAGGGGTGACCGATGGGATTCCGAAGGACGACCGAAGGGTGGACGAAGGAAAAGAGCTTAGAATTTGGGATAAGGATCCCACTCAAATTCGACGACATGGCCGGCACGGAGAGAGGCCTGCACATCAACGAGGCGCTGGTTGCTGGAACCGCGGAACATGAGGTCGAGGCTCTTTTGGGCTTCGACGAAAGGACCATCGACAAGCACCTCCAAATAGGGCAACATCTGACGCATGACGGGGTCGGCCTGAACCTGCTCGAAGGTGAAACCAGTATAGCACCAGATGGTACGGTGCAACTCCTCGACGATGCGTTTGGAGAGAGCCGTGAAAGCTTCGGCCTGGTACATCGGGTCGCCGCCCGAAAAGGTGATGTTGCCTTCCGTCTGTGCCAGACGGTCGAAGACCTCATCGACCGGTACCGACTCACCCGCCGAGAAAGACCATGTCTCGGGATTATGACATCCGGGACAGGCATGTCGGCATCCGGCACAATAGACGCTGGAGCGCCAACCCGGACCATCGACAGTAGTATCGACCACTATCCGCATCAACTGAATATTCATTACTGCAATAACTTTTTGAGATAAAAAACATGGCAAAGATAGTCATTTTACTCATTCAGTTAATCAAAATAGAGTAAAATTATATGTAATTCCACCTTTTATCGAGCAAATAGACGGAAAATTCACAAATAATATTTATCTTTGTGGCAAATATAGACAATCTATACAAAAGGAAGATCTAAAAAAAACATATACAGGATATGCACGTACTGAAGTTCGGAGGCTCGTCGGTGGGCTCCATCGCAAGCATCAAGAATGTCAAGCAGATTGTAGAGGAACGTAAGGAATCGGTCATCGTGGTCGTTTCGGCCCTGGGTGGTATCACCGACCGACTCATCGCTACAGCCAATAAAGCCGCCACGGGAGATGAGACCTACACGGAGGATTTCCAGTTCATCTGCCAACGCCACTACGATGTGGTGAATGGCCTGTTGGACGGAGAGGCCTTGTCGGATGTCAAACTCTTCATCAGCGAGACCCTCGAAGAACTGAACAACATCTATCGTGGCATCTTCCTCATCCGCGAGTTGTCGCCCAAGACACTCTGTGCCGTGGTGAGTTACGGTGAGCGCATCTCCAGCCGCATCGTGTCGAAGGTCATCGCAGATGCCAAGTGGGTGGATAGCCGCGAACTTATCAAGACGGTCAAGGTGTTCGACAAGAACGTGTGTGACTTCGAGGCCACCAACCCGAACGTCATACGCCACTTCACGGGCCACACGGGCATCACCGTCATGGGCGGTTTCATATCGAGCGACAGCAAGACGGGCGAGGTGACCAACCTGGGTGTCATCAACTCGGCCTACGTCATACCGGAACTCTCGTTCGTCGAGGCGATGGAGCTCTGCAACTTCGGTGCCAAGGTCATCTATCCGCCTACCATCTTCCCTGTCTATCATAAGAACATACCGATTGTCATCAAGAACACCTTCAACCCCTCGGCTCCTGGCACATTGATTCATGCCAACCCGAAGCACGTGAGCGGCAAGGTCATCAAAGGTATATCGTCGATCAACGATACGGCATTGGTTACCATCTCGGGCCTCGGCATGGTGGGTGTGATTGGTGTGAACAAGCGTATCTTCTCGACCCTGGCGGACAATGGCATATCGGTCTTCCTGGTCAGCCAGGCCTCGTCGGAGAACTCCACCACCATCGGTGTGAAGAATGGTGATGCCGAACGTGCCGTCTCGATACTGCGCAACGAGTTCGACAAGGAGTTGTCCATGGGTGAGATTAACAGCATCACCGCCGAGCACGATTTGGCCACCGTCGCCATCGTGGGCGAAAGGATGCGACAGACGCCAGGTATTGCCGGTAAGTTGTTCCGCATCCTGGGTCAGAACGGTATCAACGTTATCGCCTGTGCACAGGGTGCCTCGGAGACCAACATCTCGTTTGTCACCACCAAGGAGAGCCTGCGCAAGGCCATCAACGTCATCCACGACTCGTTCTTCCTCTGGGATTACAACGTGCTCAACATCTTCCTGACAGGCGTCGGACTGGTGGGTCGCAACCTCTTGGAACAGATACACAAACAGCAGGAATACCTCCTGCAACACCGCAACCTGAAACTCTGTGTTGTGGGATTGAGCAACAGCCGCCATTGTATCTTCGACCGCGCCGGCATCGACCTCTCGACCTGGGAGGAACAACTCAACGCCAGTCAGGAACCATCGTCGCCCGAGATACTGAAACAACGCATCA
>CACYQQ010000279.1 GCA_902776605.1 uncultured Bacteroidales bacterium
TTGCCCAAGTGTACATACTCGTAACCGCAAACCTGAGAGTCGGCGTCAAGGAACATCTTTGTGATGTAGCCCTCGGTCAGTTCCAGATAGCGTGTGCCTTTGGCCTTGGTGCCATAGAGCGTGCCGGTCTGGCTGCGCAGACCCTTGCCAAGGTCCTCGAGGCCAGCGCCGATGACCAAACCGTCCTCGGAGAAGGCACTCTGTGTGCGGCCGTACACCACCTGAAGGAACAACTCGCGCATGGCGGTGTTGATGGCGTCGCAAACCAAGTCGGTGTTGAGGGCCTCAAGAATGGTCTTGCCGGGAAGAATCTCGGAAGCCATGGCGGCAGAGTGGGTCATGCCGGTGCAACCGATGGTCTCCACCAAGCACTCCTCGATGATGCCGTTCTTGATGTTGAGGGATAGCTTGCAGGTGCCCTGCTGGGGAGCGCACCAACCTATGCCATGGGTGTATCCGGAGATATCGCTTATCTCCTTTGCCTGAATCCATTTGCCCTCTTCGGGGATTGGGGCGGGTCCGTGATGAGGACCTTTTGCAACAACACACATGTTGTTGACTTCATTGGAATAAGTCATGTTCTTAAAAAGTTTGTGTATTAATGAATATAAATATGTGTAACAGATATTTTTCTACCGCTGCAAAATTAGTAAAATTATTCTAAAAAGATAGCGAGATAAGGGCTTTTTTCGTTCCCGTCCTACGTTTTTCGACTTCTTTTTATAAGGATTGCTTTTTTTGTTGTAACTTTGCAAGCTGAATATTGCATTTTTGACGGGTCTTTTCATGCCATTGCAGGCAATGCCATAGGGAGGCCCCGTCGTCGTATAACTTGATGGGGACAGGTGCCCCAAGTGTCGTATGAAAGAAGTTAAAGTCAGTGAACCGATGCTCGTGGCCGCAGCAGAGGAGGGAATGGATGCCTTTATCGATGTCTTCGTCAAAGCCACATATGAGGCTATCGGTGGAGAATTGAATGGTGACTCCATGGCGCTCATCAATGCCGACCAGGTCACCTTGTTGGCGTATGTCATCTTGCGCGACGAGGTCATGGAGGGCGGATTCGTGCAGCTCATTCACGATGGATACGGAGCTTTCATTTTCAAGAACCCTTTCTCCAAAATGATGCGGAGATGGGGTCTCGACAACCTCGCATCGCTCATCAACAAGGCACACAAGTCCTACTCACACCATCACGAGGCCATCGAGGCCGACTGCAGCGACGAGGAGTTCATGGCACTTTACGAGCAGTTGCCTGAGTTCGACGACTTCGACGACTATTTCGTGGAGAACGAAGAGGAATGGACGGCTGCAGTGGCTTACTACATCTACATCGACGAGAATATGGACAAGTTTGCCAAGATAGTGAAAGATTAAGATGAACAAAGAACAACAGCTTCTTCGGAAAAAAAGTCCCGTGCAAATCAAGAACAAGAAGGCTTCTTTCGAGTATTTTCTTGTTGAGACGTTCACGGCGGGCATTGTCCTCACGGGCACCGAAATAAAGTCTATCAGACTGGGCAAAGCATCGCTTGTCGATACCTATTGCACCATCATTAATGGGGAGATATGGGTCAAGGGCATGAGCATTGCTCCTTATTTCTATGGCTCATACAGCAACCATGAGCAGATGCGCGACAGAAAACTCTTGCTCAACAAACGAGAAATCCGGCGACTGGCAGATGCCACCAAGCAGCCTGGATACACCATCATTCCCACCCTCGTCTTCATCGACGAAAAGGGAAGGGCCAAGATGGACATTGCGCTGGCAAGAGGAAAGAAACTCTTTGACAAGAGGCAGACGCTCAAGGAGAAGGAAGACAGAAGAGAGATGGACAGGGCAAGAAAGATTTATTGATTTCCAAGGTGACGAACAATTCATTGGTGACGAAAAATTCATTAGAAGCGGCTTTGCCCCAGCGTGTCCTTGTTCTCGACGGGGCGATGGGCACCAAGATACAGCAATACCGACTACGGGAATCTGATTTCCACGGATACATGTTCCGAAACGTAAGGGTGGTGATGATGGGCAACAACGACGTGCTCAAC
>CACYQQ010000280.1:0-2160 GCA_902776605.1 uncultured Bacteroidales bacterium
GTGGTAGGCGGGCACAGATTCTCTGTCATCGTCGTTTCGAAGATGGTCTTTATGTCGCCGCACACCACCATTCGCCAAGGTGTATAGGCAGGCAGGCTGCATGTGATGCGGTGTGCTTTGTCCTCGGCATAGTCTTTTGTCTGTCCGGCCCAACTGTAGGAGAACTCGCCCACTTGCTCCTCGGCTTTTGTCAGAGAGGTGCAGAAGATGCCGCGACAATCGGCTTCGGAAATGAGGAGATAGTCGGTCCCATTATAGACGAGGGTAGGGGAGTTGTAGCGCCTGTCGCCAGTCTCGAGAAGCGTTTGCCAGTCGGTATAGTTCGTATAGAGGCCTTCGTAGGGATAGTTAGGGTCGTTGCCGCCCGAATTGCCCAGGAACCGACAGGCAAGCGTGCTGGCGATGTTGGCCACACGGATGCGGCTTGCTTCCTCGGTGAAGTTCGCCGAAGTGTGTCCCCCGTACTTTGGGATGATGTATCGGAAAGCAAAACCGTCGTCGTAGAGGCGGAAGAGGACGGTCATCCTCCAAGTCCCCCTTTTCGTCGTAACGGAAAGTGTGTTGCAGCGGTCGCGGTACTGACTGCGTTTGCCTACGGGAAGAGAGTAGGCGTCATCGACGGAATCGTTAACAGCCTCCACCAGCTCCAGCTCTTCCGAAAGGTTCAATGTAGAGAACTTAAGTCCTAAAGGCGACTCGCTAACTATGGTTCTGCCGTCTTTTCCGACAGAATAGCTGAGCTTCCCGTCGGTGAGAGATACCGTTGCTTTCAAGTGTCCGTCGGGAGAAGATACGGTGAAGTCCTCTGCCCACAGTGTAAGCGCTTGCAGCAGGGCAGCGCAAAGTAAGAGTGTTCTAGTTTGCATGATATAATGGGTTTTTGTTTGCAAAGATACTAAAAATTCCATAAAAACACATATTAAATAAGAAAAAAGGGGCAAAATGCTTGGCGGATTGAAAAAATGTCGTACCTTTGCAGCCGGTTTGGAAAAAGTCGTCTATTGGAATAGACTAAAAAGAGAAGATTAGAAATGTCTAAGATTTGTCAAATTACCGGTAAGATAAGAAGGCCATGATTGGCAATAATGTGTCACACTCCAAGCGCCGCACCAAGAGGAGCTTCAACGTGAACCTGTTCACCAAAAAGTTCTACTATGTGGAGGAGGATTGCTGGATTAGTCTGAACATCAGCGCTTCCGGTCTGCGCTACATCAATAAGGTAGGACTCGACGCCGCTCTGAAGAATGCAGTGGCTGAAGGTTATTGTGATTGGAAGGATATTCGTGTAATCGGTTAATCTAACGAAGGAGTTAACGAAATGGCAAAGAAAGTTAAAGGCAACAGAATCCAGGTGATTCTGGAGTGCACCGAGATGAAGCAGAGCGGTCTGCCCGGCACATCGCGCTACATCACCACGAAGAACAGAAAGAATACTCCCGAGCGTCTCGAGCTCAAGAAGTATAATCCCATCTTGAAAAAGATGACTGTTCATAAGGAAATCAAGTAATAACCCATTAAGTGTAATATAAGTTATGGCAAAGAAAACAGTCGCAACCCTTCAGACGGGTAAAACCGATGGCCGTTCATACACCAAGGTTATCAAGATGGTGAAGAACCCTCAGACAGGTTCCTACTCATTCGACGAGCAGATGGTTCCCAATGAGGCCGTAAAGGATTTTTTCAAAAATTAGTGTATAAGTTTATATGAGTTGGGAGGCGGGAAGCAGTGATTGTTTCCCGCCTTTTATTTTAATATGTTCACAACTTACACTCTTCCATGCGGCCTCAGGCTTGTCTGCACTCCGGGACAGACAGATGTGGTGTACCTGGGCATCGCCATCGATGCCGGCACGCGCCACGAACTGCCCCAAGAGAGCGGAATGGCCCATTTCATCGAGCATATGTCGTTCAAGGGGACCCGCCGTCGCTCGGCTCGGCAAGTCATCTCGAGTATGGAGAGCGTGGGCGGAGAACTCAATGCGTTTACAGGCAAAGAGGAGACGGTCTATTATTGCACTTGCCTGAAGCAACATGTTTCGAGGGCCATCGACCTCCTGCTCGACATCGCTTTGGGGAGTACCTATCCTCAGGAGGAGATGAACCGCGAGGTGGAAGTGGTCATCGACGAGATAGAGAGCTATCAGGACCAGCCTGCGGAGC
>CACYQQ010000280.1:2193-3422 GCA_902776605.1 uncultured Bacteroidales bacterium
CATCGCTTCGCCCGGCGCCTTTATCATCCCGACAGGATGGTGCTTTATGTATTGGGCAATGTGGAGCCTGAAAAAGTGCTCCGAGCGGTGGGAAAAAACGCCGCGTGCGGCGATGCCCAACGCCGCACGCGGAAATTGCCAACGCCGCACGCGGAGATTGGCATCGCCGCACGCGGGGATTTTAACGTCCTCCGAGAGAAGAATACACACCAGGCTCATGTGGTTGTCGGAGCCCCGTCGTTCGGGGGTAACGACCCTCGCCATCTGCACCTTTATTTCCTCAGCAACATGTTGGGCGGACCTGCCATGAGCAGCCGTCTGAACCTCGCTCTTCGCGAACGCAACGGACTGGTCTATACCGTCGAGAGCAACCAGACAACCTACACGGATACAGGCGTTTGGAGTGTTTATTATGGGTGTGATGCAAAGGACAGAGCCCGATGCCACAAACTCGTCCTTCGAGAGTTGGACCGCTTGGTGCAGCACCCCCTTTCCCAGCATGCTCTCGATGCTGCCCGAAGACAGCTGAAGGGGCAAATCGGTATTTCTTACGATAACTTCGAGAATGTGGCCATCGGAATGGCGAAGCGTTATCTCCATTATGGCACCACGCTCTCACGGGAGCAACTTTTCGAGCGCCTCGATGCCATCACTCCCGAGGATTTGCTCTCGACAGCTCAGAGTGTCTTCTCCCCCGACCGCCTTCTGACGCTTGAATACGTCTGAAGGCTTTTTATGTACTTTTTTGCTTACCTTTTGCATTTTAGTGATTAAAAAGCAAGTAAACCGATACAAACAAAAATGCCACACGAGGAGATCGGAAAATCCACGTGTGGAAAACACAAACGCGACACGTGGATTTTGCAAAGTCCTCGTGTCGCGTTTTGAATCCCCAAACGGGCATTGGGAATCAGAGAGTTGACGCAATCATTCCTTCTCCCTGGGGAAGGCCGAGATGCGTAGGCGGGCAGCTCCCATCGGGACGAGAGTGATGGGCGTTGTTGTCTCGGCTCGCTTGGCGTACTTTGTGGGGAGGAAGTCCGTCATACCTGTGGCGTCGAACTTCCACGACGGAATCTGTCTGCCGACGGCCGTGAACTCCAAGGGCACACCTTCGAGGGTGAAGGGTTGGTCGTTCTCGGGCCAGGGCTTGTGCTGGACGCTGAACTCGATGGGAAGGTTCTGCTCATCGACCACCAGACCATAGTTCCAGTCGCTCTTCGCCCGCA